>USIY01000195.1 GCA_900554845.1 uncultured Bacteroidales bacterium
GCGTCAGTACGTGCGCAGATCGCCCATCAGGAACAGGAATGCCAACGACTGCAGCGACTGATGGCCGACGGGGCGGCGACCCAGAAACAGCTGGATGATGCCAACGCCCATCTTAAGGTGTTGCGGAGTCAGTTGCAGGCCAATATATCGACATTGGGGAAAAACAGGACATCGCTCGGTGACAACGCTCGTGCCATAGAATATCAAGCCGCTCAGATCGCCGATCAACTGGAACGCAGTGTGGTGAAATCGCCCGTTTCGGGCACATTGCTGGTGAAATATGCGGAGGCCGGGGAGTTTGCCGTGCCGGGAAAACCGTTGTTCAAAATAGCGAATCTCGACGATATTTATCTTCGCGGTTATTTCACGGCGGTGCAGTTGGCCGATATAAAATTAGGGCAGAAGGTTACGGTCATAGCGGATTTCGGCGACGACAAGCAATATGAATATCCTGGCACGATCACCTGGATATCGGAGGAAAGCGAGTTCACTCCCAAGTCGATACAGACCAACGATACACGTGCAAATCTGGTGTACGCCGTGAAAATCGCCGTGAAGAATGACGGCAGACTTAAGTTGGGGCAGTATGGAGAAGTGAAGTTATGAATGCTGTCGAGATCTCCGGGCTGAGCAAAAGTTACGGACATGTCAAAGCTCTTGACGACATATCCCTTACGGTTCCCGAAGGGATGATGTTCGGGCTTATAGGTCCCGACGGAGCCGGAAAGAGCACGTTATACCGTATCCTGACCACTTTGTTGCGTGCGGACTCAGGTACTGCCCGTATCCTGGGGATGGATACCGTAAAGGATTTCCGTGGCATCCGTGATGTGGTGGGATATATGCCGGAACGCTTTTCGCTTTATCCATATATGACGGTGCGGGAGAATCTTGAGTTCTTCGCTTCGCTTTTCGGAGTGACAGTGGAGTCGGGATATGAACTGATCGCTCCTGTTTTCAGGCAGCTTGAGCATTTCCCGGACCGTCGCGCCGGAGCGTTATCGGGCGGCATGAAACAGAAGCTGGCGTTGAGTTGCGCGCTGATCCACAGGCCGAGGCTGCTGTTGCTCGATGAGCCTACCACCGGAGTGGACGCAGTGTCACGCAGTGAGTTCTGGGACATGCTCGGCACTTTGAAAGAGCAGGGGATAAGCATAATGGTCTCCACATCATATATGGACGAGGCCCGGCGTTGTGAGCGGATAGCTTTGATCCATAAAGGAAAAATATTGCGCTCGGATACTCCCGAAAGGCTTGTGGAAGGTCTGGACGAGAATATATATGCGGCGCGCGCTTCCGACATATACTTGCTTCTTGGCAAACTCCGGGAATATCCCGGTGTGGATAACTGCTACACATTCGGCGCTGATCTGCATGTGGTGGCAGATGAGGGTTTCAACGCGGAGGAATGTGCGTCCGCCATGCGCAAGGAGGGGTTGCAAGACGTTCGCATTGTACCGACGAAAGGAGATATAGAGGATTTGTTTATTAAATTGATGGGAGATGAACGATCTTGACGGCAAACCGGTGATAGAGGTGCATGACCTTACTAAGAAATTTGGTAAGTTTACGGCCGTGGACCATATAACGTTCGAAGTGGGACAAGGCGAGATTTTCGGTTTCTTAGGAGCCAACGGCGCCGGCAAGACCACGGCCATGCGGATGTTGTGCGGATTGAGTTTCCCGACGTCCGGCCATGGTACGGTAGCCGGATACGATATTGTGCGCCAGTCGGAGGAGGTGAAGAGGCATATCGGCTATATGAGTCAGAAATTCTCTCTTTACGAGAATCTGACCGTCATCCAGAATATCCGGTTGTTCGGAACGATTTATGGATTGAGCGACAAAGAAATACGCATACGGTCGGACAGGATGTTCCATGAACTGCAGATGGAGAATATGCGCGATGCTCTTGTCCGTGACATTCCTACTGGATGGAAACAGAAGCTTGCTTTCAGTGTGGCGACGATACACCGGCCGGCGGTATTGTTTCTTGACGAGCCCACGGGAGGTGTGGATCCTTTGACGCGCCGAAAATTCTGGGAATTGATATATAAATCTTCTTCGGAAGGGATGACAGTTTTCGCGACAACCCATTATCTTGACGAGGCTGAATATTGCGACAGGGTATCGATTATGGTCGACGGCCGTATAGAGGCGCTGGACACTCCTACCGCGTTGAAATCGCGCTATCACGCCGATACAATGGACGCCGTTTTCAGGTCCGTGGCTTCAGGAGCAAAAAGAGGAGATTAGTATTATGACGACATTTGCTTCAATAGTAAGGAAAGAATTCCTGAAATTATTCAGGGACGCAAGGACATTGCTGATAGTTCTGGTGATGCCCATAGTTCTGCTGTTGCTGTTCGGTTTTGCGATTTCAACGGATGTCAATGATGTTCGTGTGGCCGCCGTAGTAAGCAACCATACCGACCGCACGCGCGAAATTCTGCTGCGGATGCAGACCAATCCATATTTCACGTTTGTGGGCATGACCACTCATGGGGATATCGACAGGTTGTTGCGTACTTCGGGCGCCGATGCCGTGGTGGTGCTGGAGACCAGCAACGGAGAACTGCGTTCGCAGATAGTGACCGACGGCACGAACACCACTCTTGCTCAGGCCACGCAGGCATACGTCACCCAACTTATCACAGGGCCCGCGCAGTCACCGGTTATCAGCCATGTGCTTTACAATCCGCAGCTGAAAAGTTCTTACAATTTCGTACCGGGTATTTTAGGACTGATATTTCTTCTTATATGCGGAATCATGACGTCGGTGTCGATTGTCAGTGAACGTCAGTCCGGCACGATGGACCTTCTGCTGGTCTCTCCTATACGTCCCCGAACTATCATCGTGGGAAAGCTGGTGCCCTATTTCTTGTTGTCGTGTCTGATTCTTTTGCTTATGCTGACTTTGAGTTATACCGTTCTCGGTTTGCCGTTCTCGTCAAATGTTATGGATGTGGTGCTGATCTCGATGCTCTACATCGCTTTGGCGCTTTCGATCGGATTGTTTGTGTCTACTCTTGTCAAGACAGAGGTCGCTGCACTGATAGTATCTGCCATCGGTTTTATGATACCGGTGATAATGCTGTCGGGAATGATATTTCCGATTGACAACATGCCGGACGTGTTGCAATGGTTCTCTTGTATCGTTCCGGCCAGATGGTATATTTCGGCGATGAGAAAGCTTATGATCCAGCAGTTGCCGTTGGATTATGTCGGCGTTGAGATCGCTGTCTTGGCCGGTATGGCCGTGTTTATTCTGACCTTGGCCGTAACCAAATTTAAGCGTTCGATGAGATGAAACGAAGTATTAATTTCAGGATATTGAAGGCGCTGTTGCGTAAGGAAGTGGAACTGTTAAGGCGTAATCCGCTTATTCCGAAGGTTATGTTGGTTATGCCGATCATGGTTATGCTGATAATTCCGCTTGTGACCAATATGGACGTGAAGAATGTCGGTGTGGTTGTGGTGGATAATGACCGCACGGAGCTGTCCCGGCGCATCTGGTCGGACATCGATGCGGCGGAGCAGATGACCGTCAAGGAGGTGGTGACCACCTACAGCGAAGCCATGGAGAGTATACGGGATGGCGAGGCTGATGTGATAGTCGATATCCCGAGGCATTTTACGCGTGACCTTGTCACCGGTAATCCCGAAATTGATATTTCGGCTAACGGAGTGAATGCCACCAAGGGGATGCTTGGATCGCAGTATGCCGGTCAGTCGGTGGCCGGTACATTGAAGGCCTATCGTGCCGAGGAGGGTATGCCGATTCCCGATACCACTATCAGCGCGGTCTACAAATACAATCCGACACTGAATTTCAAGAATTTCATGATTCCCGGTCTGATGGTGGTGCTCATTATTATAATATGCGGTTTTCTGCCCGCCATCAATATTGTGGATGAGAAGCAGACTGGAACGATAGAGGCAATGAATGTCACGCCGGTTTCTAAAATGACGTTTGTGTTGTCTAAGCTGATACCGTTCTGGATAGCCGGAATAGTGATAGTCACCATAGGAATGATAATCGGATGGGCGGTATATGGTCTCGTTCCGCAAGGTTCCATCTGTGGAGTGTACTTGGCGACTTTGCTTTTCTCGCTGGTCATGTCCGGGCTGGGAGTGTTCATATCCAACAAATCAGCGACGATCCTGCAGAGCATATTCCTGATGTTCGCCTTCATCATGATTTTCCAGCTGATGGCCGGACTGTTCACTCCGATCAGCAGTATGCCTCAGTGGGCGCAGTATATCACATATCTTGTGCCCCCGCGCTATTTCATAGAGATCATGCGGTCGATCTATCTGAAAGGCACGACTGTTGCTGAGTTGATGCCTCAGTTCGGCGCGCTCACCGCCTTTGCCGTCGCCATGCTCCTCCTCGCCGCCGTGACATACAAAAAACAAAACTGAGAATTCATGGTTTCTCACTCTCGCAATAATGTGACGAGAAAAGCACACTCTTAATAAGTTTCGTAATATTTTACAGTTTTTTGGGGGTTATCAATCCTGAGATTACCGGGCACGGTGTTTTTGGGGAACGGCTGTTGCTCCCATGTGCCTTGCGTAAATTTATATTCAGCGGGCAGTCTAAGATTAAGGTCAATCGTGTAGGTGGAATCATTAATCTGATTCATCTTTACACCCATCGGATTCCAGTTTGCAAGCGCATCCTGATTCCCT
>USIY01000196.1 GCA_900554845.1 uncultured Bacteroidales bacterium
GTTGTAGGTAAGTCTGAACGGAGTGAACGAATTCACGGCATGACGGGAGTAATTCCAGTCATAAGTCATTCCCATACGGAACTCGGCCATACGGAAATAATGCGGCCGGTTGAGCATGTCGAAACTCAAGTTGAACGTTGTCCAGTTCAGGTCGCGTCTCGTTCTTTTTATGAACTTAGGGGCAAGGAGCCGCGGGAAAGCCAGCGAGGCCGAGAGTCCCGCCTCGTAACTGTTCATCGATGACTTGCGGCCCCCGCCGGTCTCCCATTCATAACTTCCGGAAAGCTGCACCGTCAGGCGTTCAGCCCCTCCGAACACATTGTTGTGGGTCAGTCCCAGCACCAGTCCGGGCCCCACATAGGAATTGGATTTCGACGTAATGTTTGCCTGTATGGAGGCTTCCATGGGGCGGTCGAAGGCGCAGTTTATGAACACGTCGAGTTTCGGGTTCGTCTCCGATGTGTCGGCTGGCACCGCGCTGATGTTGATGTTGCCGAAAACACCCAGTCTCGACAGGCGGTTCTGAGTGCGGTCCATGTCGCGGACCGAGAAGAGCTTGTTCTTCCGGAACGTGATGCATTCCGGGATCATGCTCTCGCGCAGACGCGAAGGGCGCTGCACGATCACTTCCCCGCGGTTGGTCTGTATAGTGTCAAGGCTCCTGTAACGGCCTGTGCGGCGCTGAACGTAAGTTGTTATGTCGCCCACACGGTACTGAAGCCCGGCCATTTTGGGCATATTGTCGGCTATGGAAAGTTTCAGCGCTATGCGGCCCGGACGGTTGATGCTGTCGGCAAGGAATTCGATGTATTCCGGACGGAAATAGAACCATCCCCTGTTGCGCAGCCTGTTGGTGATCCGCACACGCTCGGCTATAAGCGAATCAAGGTTGAACTGTTCGCCGGCCTTGAGATAATCGCTCCTTCTCGCCACCGAATCCACAAAATGCCGCAAATCCCTTTCATTCCTCGACATGCTCTTAAGAGTATCGGTCATGTACATGACGGTATCTATCATGTAAGGTTTGCCGGGACTTACATCGTAGCATACGGTGCCGATTTTCTTGTTTTTGCCGAATTTGATGTCATAAGAAGCCCTGCCGCTGAAATAACCGTTGTTGTTCATCACGGTCTTGAGCATCTCCAGACGCACGTCGGGGCGCACCGATTCGATCAGCACCGGCTTCGAGCCCCATTTGTCGTAGATCCAGCGTTTCAGACCTTTGACAGAATCGTCCCAGGCATTGTAGATCCACAGACCCACAGGGAAAGGATTGCGCTTGTAGGGCCGCAGGACCCACCAGGGATTGTTCGGCTTCACGTCCACGGCGCTCTGCAGGTCCCCCTTCAGGCCGGCCGACAGTTTTTCTCCCGGCTCAGGATTGATCTTCATTTTCATCCCGTTGTACAGGATCTCCCCTTCCTCCAGTCTTTTGGTGGTGGAGCAGGAGGCCATGCACATAGCCGCGGCCATGACCCACAAGATTAAATATACGGTCTCTTTCCTTTTCATTTTGCTATACTGTCCTTGGTGGGTATTGAATCGGATCCGGTGGTGAATGCATTCTGCGTTGGCACGCCGTGTTTCTCGGCCGTGGAATCTGACACCACGGTCCCGACGGTCGCCTTCTTACGTTTACGCCTGCCGATGTAGAAGAGATTCTTCAGAGTCGCGAGCTTCCTCTTCATCTGGAAAGCGGCCCCCATCTCCGTGATCTCCCCCTCCAGGATGCTTTCGAATCCCTGATGACGGAACAGCTGCACCGACATATTCAGGGTTTCGGTCTGCTTGATGATGTACTCCACGCTTACGTCGCTCACGAGATTCTGGGCCAGATTCTCCTCGGGATCCTGATCCGTGCTGTAATTTCCTCCCACCTGTATCTTGAACCGATTGTTGAACAGCGACTTGCTCACCTGATACGAATAGCTTGTCGCGGTGGTTTTCGAGCCGTTCTGCGCCTTTTCGTACTGGTCGATTCCGAACGAGAGGTCGACGCCGCGTATAGTTTTGGCCGCCCAGGAATTGAGCTGCGACTCCAGGAAGGAGTACATCATGTTTCCGCCGATGTTTGCGTTTCCTTTTGTTCCTCCCTGACCTGTGTACTGTCCGTAAAGGAGAAGGTTCATTGCCTGCGTCTGCCTTTGGTCGGCGCTCATGGACTGCAGCTCGTTCTGGATGCTGATGTCGTCGTTGGTGCTGAGGTCGAAAGCCACTTTCATCTGATCCAGCGGATCGGTGGCTCTCAGCGTCACCAGGAAGTTCACCAGACGGGAGTTTCCGTCCTGCGTCACGTTGGCCTTCATCACGTCGGTGGCCGTGACGTTCAGCACCGGATTCATAACGTTTCCGTTCCAGGTGATGGTGCTGGAAGGATTGAACTCGAACATCTTCTCGCCGATCACCGGAAGCTTGTAACGGGCGAAGCCCTGCCCGGTTGTCAGCGTGCCGTAGAGCGTCATGTCGCCCATGTAGCTCTGGTGGAAGTTAAGGTTGGCCGACGGCTCCACCTGCACCTTGTCCGTGCCGTTTGTGCTGAGAAGCACCTGGAGATGTGTTCCCGGGCTTATCACCACATTGGCGTCGATCCTCATGTTCATCATCGAAGGCTCCACCGTGTCCACGTCGGCCACAAGCGTGCTGTCGGCGAAATTCACGAATTTCACCACGCCCTCGTCGGTCTGGGTGTTGATGCTGCTTTCAGGTATGTTCAGACGGTAAGTGGCGTCGGTGGTGCCGAGCAGATTCAGATTGGCCTTTACGTCCATATGTTTCATCGGGCCCTTGACGCTCGCGCCGAGATTCACGAATATCTTGCCGTAGAGATCCCCCTTTGAGCGGGAGTTGGTGTTGATCAGCTGCATGTTGTCGGCGTTGGCCGAGACATTGAAACGTATGTCGCTGAATTTCCTCGCGTCCACATTGCCGTCGATGGTCAGGGGATTCTTGTTGGCGGCCCAAATGTCGAAATTGTCGAACCGGAGCACATTGTCCTTCACGGTTATCCTGGCGGTGTCCATTCTGAGCGTCGCGTCGGCCACGGGAATGCGTACCCTCGCGGAATCCATCGACAGGCCTCCGTTGAACACAGGTTTGCTGAATGTGGAGTCCATCCTCATGTCGCCGTTCAGATATCCGCTCAGCACCATACTGTTGTTCAGGAAAGCGTTGGCTATCTTCAAAGGGAAACGCGTAAGTCGCACGCCGATGCTGTCGGCGGTCATCTCCCCTGCCGTCCCCATCCTGGCATAAGCGGTAATGGCAGGTTTGCCGTCGATCTTCAGGCCTGCGTCGGCGTCCACCTTGCCCGTGGCCATCGAATAGGAGCCCCTGATGTTGAAGTCGAAGTCTCCTACGCGCGTCTTGCCGTAACTGAATTCGTTCAGTTGCAGATCGCCGCTGCCGTGGAATATATTGTCCGTATAGAGAACGGTGAGCTCTGTGTCCACCGACCCCTTGATAGGGGGAGCGAACATCCACATGCTCAGGAAGTCCTCTATATGCAGATTGTCAACTTTCAGCCGCAGCTGCTCGTTTCCGTCCGGAAGGTTTTCCGTTCTTGCCAGGATCGAGCTCTCCTTGGACTGGGCCTTAAGGTTGGCGTCGATGTGCATGTCGCTCAGACGGTAGTCTATATAGTTGTCGTTGTTGAGCGTCCACGGCAGATATGCGATGGTGGCTTTCAAAGGAGTGAAATGGACTGATATCGTGGAGTCCATCATCGCCGCCGTCAGACCGAGCCTGTAGCCCTGTTCCCCTTTGATGTTGCGTTGCTGCAGGTACGCGCTTACGCGGTTGTTGCCGAGATAACCGTTCATATTCACCCTCGCGAACTCGTCGAAAGTCCCCGGCCGGTTGCCTATGTGGAGCTTATAGTCCAGAAGCGGACCGCGCTCGTTAAGTTTCAGTCCGATCGTATCAAGCGAGATCCCGCCGGTGTTGAGGCTCAGGGCGTTCACGTTTCCCTGGAATATGGAGTCCTGTTCGAGATGTCCCCACACTGAGTCGACGCTCAGTCCGGAAGGGGTGAGGAACTGCCCCAGGAGTCCGGAGCCTGCGGCCCCGAGATCGAGAGTGAACCTGGGCATCGAGGCGCTCAGCACATCCATGTTTATGTCCTTGCGGCTTATCTGGGCCATAAGCGTGTCGGCCACCTGCGTGAATCCCTCCACAAGGGTCTTCATTCCGTTGGGACTGCGGAAGCGCACCGCCGCCTTGTAGCTGTCGATGTCGGCGGAGGTGGCGAGCTCATCAGCCTTCACCACAACGCGCGCACCTCCGGGAAGATGGACATACATGTCGTTCATGTCCCAGTTGAAATCCGTCAGCGACATATCCACGTCGTAGAGCCAACGGCCGGGCTTGGCGTTGCCCGCGAGCGTGATGATGCCGCTCCCCCGGCAGATGGAGTCGGTGAAGCCGAGGGTCTTCAGGTCCAGGTCCCGGATGTCGGCCTGAAGGTCCACGGTGTAGTCGTCCTCATGTATGGTGCCGGAGCCGTTCAGGTCAAGATTCAGCCCGGGATTTGCTGATGAAAGCAACAGATTCAGATTTCCGTCGTCGTGAAGCAGGGCGTCAAGACGAATGTCGTCATAACGGCGGTTCCTGTACTCAATGGCCTCGATCCTCACCTTGGCGTCGGTGACTGCCGTTCCGCTCAGGGGATTGAAACCGCGGCCGCCGGCCATTACCG
>USIY01000197.1 GCA_900554845.1 uncultured Bacteroidales bacterium
ACATCCGCCAAAGCCTGTTCAGCGACAAGCCTATCAGCTCGCTGGTGAAACGCGCTACCGCACGTGCCATAGACGAGGCCATCATCAAGCTTCAGAACAACCATGAGGAGTTTCGCACGGTGCTTCCCATCATAGGTGGTGACGGTGAATGCATCTACGCCGCCATCGGCACCAAAGAGGGTCTGAACGAAAAGGATGAGTATGAAATCTTAGAGCCTAACGAGGATGCCAACGGACACCGCACTTACAAGTCTGTGGGCACTGTGAAGGCCGTGAAGGGCAAAATCATGAACAATGCCTATGGCGCTGAAGAGGATCTTGCCGACCCGAAGATTTCGGATGAAGAGAAAGAGGCTATCAACCGCAAATACAGCGAATTTAAGGGCAAGAAAGGCGATTACAGCGGCTTTTTCCTGCGTCTGAAAAAGAAGAAAAAATAAGGACATTACAACTCTTAAAAATATAAATCAGCCAATTAGCATTAATCTAACTGGCTGATTTTCACAGTTAATAAGATTTATTATTATATCTATATGACATCTAATGATATTAGGAAAAGTCTTCATAAGCAATAGTCCGTTAAAAAAAATAAATATCGGCTACGCGGCATAAACCACAAGGCCAAAGAGTTCATTGACAAGTTTAGCATTTAAAGTTCTGTTCGGTTTCAGACCGGACCTCGCTAAAAATCGTCGGAGCATATAAATATTGCTCAGATAGGACTTTAGCAGGCCGATTGAAAGCGGCGGATAATATTCGCTACGGATTACCTTTGCGACATTGACCGATGCAAGCGAGGCATTGAAAGCGAAGTCAAGTTTGTTCAGGCCTCGTGCCTGGCAATGGTTAAGTCCGGTAAACTGCCTGGAGTCGCGGAAGCAGAATTCTATCTGAAAGCGTGTGCGGTAGAATTCGATGATGTCGCGTCCGGTCATTTCAAGATCGGTCGAGAAATATATCTTACGACCTGCCGCGTCAGGATAGTGTACGACAATGCGGATATTACGCTTCATGGCAGTCGAATAGGCATTGAGCACACAGGCTTTACCGCCTTCGATGTCGAGAGACTCACAGCGGGTGAAATCGAGATTTTCAAAATCGATTTTCTCGCCCTTAATCCGAGGCCGTCCTCTTTTGCCTGTCCGCACACCGTCATGGGCATACCAGAGAGCGGCATCGTCACGCAGACGGCTTATGAGGTGGAATCCCATGTTGCACAGTTCGTTGACAAAACGCGCTTTGGAGAACCATGCGTCGGCAACTACATATCGCGTTATCCCGAACAACCGCTCCCTGTGCTTGCTCAGCACATCAAGATACCAGTCCACAAGATTGTAGTCATCGCCCTTGTCCTGCAACACGGTTTTATCGGGTGTCTGCTCGGCGCGCAACATCATGCAGTCGCGCATATCAACATCGACAATGCCGATACCGAGTATCTCAAGACCCCGCTTCATCGCTCCGGCGCAGCCCGACCAGAACTTGCCGATATAGGGAGTCTTCTTTCCCGCTTTCGAGATATAGCTTGCGTCTATCGCAATCGCTTTCCGCTCGCCGTCGCCCAACCGTCGCCACATAAGGTGAGTGTTGAACTCCATCCAGTCGAAGTCACGCTCATAAAGCTGGCGGAACCGCTGCTCGCAACTGTCTGAGTAGTGTCCCATCTGCTTGAAATTTATCTTTCTTGGCAAAACCATATATAAAACCATCGTCTGGATGAAGGCTGTTTGAAAACTTTTGCGTAACTTCGCCGAGCAACATCTCAAGGCTTCGATTACGATTTCCTCATATCGGTCAAGTGCTGTTTTCTGCATCGCTTTAATGTGTGGTCGAATACCATTAAAGGTACTGAAAATCAGTTACTTGACCTATTTTATTATGCTAAACTTTGTTAATCAACTCATTTATTTTCAACGGATTAGATGAAATTTTAACGAAGTATTATCGTTTTACAAAACCTCATTAATTTTATACGCAGAATTAAGAAATGATTCTGGTTATACAAAAAAAGAATGGAAAATAGTTAATCAGCCAGTCGAAAATTACTGTTATCATGAAGAAGTAGATGTCCATTATGATTATTCATCTGAAGAAAGAGCTAAGTATATCCAATTACAAATAAGTGCAGCCGCCTCATGGGATATTGAAAACAGAATGATAATTCACAAACTAATGTCATAGAATCAAACTAACATCTTTTCAATTAAGGATATTCAATTAAGTTCTCTGAAACCAGGACAAGTAAGCCGAGAATCGCGTCTGTGATGCACAAATGTGATATGTCTGCTAATTTTCGATTCTCATCATGGGTTAGAATTGGACTGGGACGTTGGCTTTGAGAGCAAAGAATCGACCACTGATGCAGTTGGAGCAAATAAGATTTTAAATTTCTGTCAGGCTCGCTTCTTCTATTTAGGCTTGAGTTCGGCGGCGGACTGTTGGGCTGCGATGGTCACGGCGTTGGCCATATGGATTCCTAAAAAAAGCAACAGGGTTTCGCTATGGCGTTTGCTGGCAATTAGTCTTGCTTAATCGGGAAAGAATGCAAAGTGATTCTGTTTCTTTGATGATAGATTGGGAATCGCTTTGACTCTCTACCATTATAAGAACAAAAACATCACGTCATGAAGAATCTATTCAAACTCCTTTCAGGGTTAATGCTGATGGTAATTTCAGCAAGTCAGGCTTTCGCCCAAATCAAGGATGGTGAGGCTACCGTAATTCAAGGCAGTACCACTACTGTATCAATTGGAGCAGCATATCAATCCACTCTCAACCGAGCCACCGGTATCAACTACACTTGGACTACCGGAAGTTCAGCCATCTCCATCCAGTCTAAAACTAACAAGACTTGTACCATCAAGGGCAACACACCCGGGACTGCGAAACTGAACTATCACTGCTCATATTATATTGACGGTTACTATCGAACTATGGATTTCTACTACGATATTACCATCAAATCCAATACCATCTCCGTCACTCGTATCGAGATGACTCCCTCTTCCGCCACTCTTGAAATCGGTGAAACGATTCAGTTGAATGCAACAACATATCCTACCAATGCAACTAACAAGAGTCTGAACTGGACAACCGAGAATTATAGCGTTGCTTCCGTTAGCAACAGCGGATTAGTCACCGCAAGAGGAGCCGGCAGAGTCTGGATATGGGCCCGTGCAACGGATGGCAGTGGAGCAGGAAACTACTGTGTGGTGGATGTAAAGGAACCAACAAAAGTATCTTCCATTGAACTATCGAAAATCGAAGCTACAATGGAAGTGGGCGAAGTGCTTACCCTTACGGCATCTATTCTTCCTGACAATGCCAATAATAACTCACTTAACTGGGCTTCTGACAACACCGATGTCGCTACAGTCGTCGATGGCTTAATCACTGCCCTAAGTCCCGGGGAATGCAATATTACATGCGCTTCAACTGACGGAAGCAATGTATCTGCTGTCTGTCATATTGTGGTCAACGAGCCGGAACAGCATTGGCTGTCAGTATTATTGCCCAACGGCTCTTTCTCCATAAACGCTACCAATCTTGAAACCATTGAGCTAAAAATCACTCCTGATCCCTATTTTACCGTCCACTCAATCACTGTTGACGGCGTGGAGCATGACATAGCCCCAGATGAAACACTCCTTACTCTGCCTGCTCTATCCCATAGCACAACGGTCAATGTAGTGTTTGCATCTTCAGGCATTTCTACAAATGTCGAGGAGATTCCCGATGCGTCTAACTCTCTGCATTTGACTGTCTACGGGAATACTGTGACGATTCAAGGACTTCAGGATGGCGAAATTATCAATGTCTACACCATAAATGGGGAGTCGTTAATCACGACCTGTGAAAGCTCTTTTGCAATCAATAACAGTGGAGTCTATATAGTGCGAATAGGCGCAAGGACATTCAAGATTGCTATTTAATGGAATAGCCAATACATATTGAAAAGGCGGTGGAGAAATCCATCGCTTTTTTGATTCTGATAAGATAGATTTGGATTGGCCGTCGCTCATTAAGAATATACGAACTAAACTATCGTTATCAATGAGCAACAAAATTACTTTCAAGAGCTGGCTTACAAATCTCGGAAAGGGATTATGGCAAGCAATCTGTTGGGTTGGACGTTGTCTGAACCCCAAGTACAAAACTCCGTTCTGGCGGGTAATATGGTCGGCGTTGACCATTTGCGTTATCGTCTGCACCTGCATTATTACCCGCGTTTGGTATCAGGCAGAACGGGAGCAACTGAATCGCTTTGGAGAAAAGCAACGCATCAGCAAGCAGCTTGTATTCCTGAAACCAAGCCACAGCGACAAGCCGGGTATTATCAAAAACATCAATACCGGTGAGGTAATTGCCAAGGGAATTGATTGGATTGCTATCCCTGCCGACGAAGATAGCCTTATCGTCTATTCAAAGGATAACAAGCGTGGCTACATCAACCGTTTCAGTGGTGAGATTGCTATTCCTGCCAAATATCCCAAAGCATGGGTATTTTCCAGCGGCATTGCGGCCGTTTCGGAAGGTGATAGCATCTATTTCATTAACCATTCCGGGAAAGCTATCAACAATAAGAAGTTTCGTCTGAATCCGAAGAACAGTGG
>USIY01000198.1 GCA_900554845.1 uncultured Bacteroidales bacterium
CATTAAATGAAGCGGGATAGATAGGGGTCCAAAAAGTTTTGCATCGGTTAAAAACAGAAGTAATTTTGCATCGTCGGCAGAAGACAAAGACGATGCCGCTAACCAAAAAATCGAACAACTGTTAACTGACAAAACTAATTGAGGAAACCATGAGAAAGAACGATTCCTATATCGGCAAGATGTACGTGAAGCATTATGATCACCTCGTGAACTATATCGCCGGAATCGTAAACAAGCGAGAGGATGCGGAGAATATCGCGCAGGACGTTTGGATCCGGGTCCTTACAAGCGACAAGGAGATGCAGGAGGACACGGGTGTGTCTTATCTGTTCACTATTGCCGGCAATCTGTGTAGGGATTATCTGCGCAAGGCTTATAGAAGACGTGGTTATATGGAGGAGACCATATTGTTGGGCGATGATGTCGCCGCCACAACTCCAGAATCGGAATTGTTCGCCATGGAGCTCGGAAAAATGGAAAGTCTTAGAGTGTCCTGTCTGCCGTCGCAGCGAAAGCTTGTGTATATAAAGAGTCGCTTCGAAGAGAAACAGCTCGACGAGATAGCAGAGGAAATGCAGTTGTCGAAGCGGACGGTAGAGAATCATTTGCGTATGAGCCGTCGTGAGGTACGCGACTTCATCAGCGCCATAGCTTGAATTCAGAACGTAATTTGATTTTTAACATTTGGGCATTGAGTTAAATCGAATCCACAAGCGAATAGCAAGTATCCTGAATTAAGAATTTTAATAACAACAACAATAATTTAGAACCATGAAGCAATTATCAACAAGATGCCGTCTTACGGGGATTGCGTTGTCAGCGGTAATTGGCATAGGTATGCTGACCGTCACGGCGGTCCCGGCTTACGGCGCCCCGCAGGCCAACGCTCAAAATTCCGCGGATACGGCATCAGGTGTCGTGACGGACACTCAAGGCGAGCCTCTGATCGGCGCCACCGTTATGGTGAAAGGAACCAGCAACGGTACGGCCACTGACATCGACGGCAACTTCACTCTGAAGAATGCCGTGGGCAAGACGCTTGTAATCACCTACATCGGTTACAAGACTTTGGAAATAAAAGGTTCGGCCGACATGAAGGTCGAGCTGTCGGACGACACAGCTTTGCTCGATGAAGTTGTGGTCGTGGGTTACGGTGTGCAGAAAAAGGGCTCTCTGACGGGCGCCGTATCGTCAGTGGGTAAAGCGACGTTCGCCGACAAGGGCTCGGTGACCAACCCGTTGGCAGACCTGCAGGGCCAGGTGCCGGGTATGGTCGTGACTCGTGGCAGTTCGGCTCCTGGCCGTGAAGGTTGGGAGTTCAAGATCCGCGGTGAATCCTCCGTCAACAAGACCAGTCCTCTGGTGATAGTGGACGGTGTTCCCGGCAATCTCGACGACCTTAATCCCGACGATATCGAGAACGTATCCGTATTGAAGGATGCATCAGCGGCCATCTACGGCGCACGTGCGGCCGGCGGTGTCGTTTTGGTGACCACCAAACGCGGCAGCAGCGGCGACAAACGCCCCAAGGTAACCTACAACGGAAACTTCACATGGAAAGTGTCGGATCCTCAAGTGGAATGGATGACTTTGTCGGAATGGGCTCATTGCGTGGAGGAGATCATGTACAACGAAGGCATTTCATCCGGCAATCTCTCCACCTTCCAGCCCATCGGCGCAATGCCTTACGCCGCAATCTATGCAATGAAGACCCGCGACCCGCAGTACATGAACACCGTCCAGAGCTATGCCGCCCTGGGTGGTAACGCCGACGCGATCCAGGACATAGGCTTTTTCGAGAACGACCAGTACCGCGACACTTTCGGCAACGCATTCTCTATGTCGCACTCCTTAGGTGTAACCGGTGGAAACGACTGGGCCAAGTATAACGTCAGCCTCGGCTATATGCAGGACGGAACACCGTTGCAGTTCGACATCAATGAAAAATCAAAGCGTTTCAATGCGCGTGCCAACAATGACTTCAAGATCACCAAGTGGATGGACCTGTCCACAACGATCGCCTTCGCACGCCGTGACAACACATATCCCGGACAGAGTCCTTCGGGAGTGAACGGCAACCCTCCGGGATCGCCTATCTTCAGCTCCGACGGCCAGCATGGGTTCGGTTGGCTCAACAACTACAGCGATGTGGCGGTGGCAAAATTCGGCGGTACAAAGCGCCAGATCTACAACGAGACGGTAGTGAACGTCCGTCCCACATTCCATATCATCAAAGGTCTCGACATAATCGGTACAATCGGTTACACCATCAAGGACTGGACAAACAAGGAGACACAGTACAAGAACTATTTCTATACCTGGGACAACGAGCAAATCCCGTCCATGATGCGTCCCAACGACAACCGTTTCACCCGTTACAACCGCTCGGCCTTGTATCAGATTTATCAGGGCTACCTGAACTACATGACCGATTTCAACACCGAAGGCAACCACAACATGACCGTGATGCTCGGCGCCAGCTATGAGCGCGAGGACAGCGAGTCCACCGAGAGCAAGCTGCTGAAGCTGGCCGACGGATTCCTTCCTTCGCTGCAGTCCTCCTATATAACCCCGACACTTCGACGGTAGAGTTTAAGGACGACAAATGGACTACCGGTCTGGCCTCTTACTTCGGCCGTATCAACTACGATTACAAGGGCCGCTATCTGGTGGAGCTCCTCGGCCGTTATGACGGAAGCTCCAAGTTCGTGCGCGGCAAGAAATGGAAAGGCTTCTACGGTGTATCCGGCGGATGGCGCATCAGCGAGGAGAAGTTCATGAGCAACATCGACTGGCTTACCAACCTGAAGATCCGCGCCAGCTACGGCGAGACCGGTAACCAGAACGGTATCGGCACCTATGACTTCATCGGCAACCTCAAGACGAGCGTCAACGGTTCCAACACCACCTCCGCTGGAATCTTCGGCCCTACCGGTTCGGCAGCCGCGCTCACCACGCTCTGGCAGGACAATGTCATCAGTCTTGACCGTACTTGGGAGGTTGTGAAGAACACTAACGTCGGCGTTGACTTCGCGTTCCTCGGCGGACGTCTAAACGGATCGTTCGAGTATTTCTGGAAGACCAATGACAATATGCTTGTGGGCGTTACTTATCCTGCGGTGTTCGGTGCGACAGCTCCCAAGACCAACAGCGGCAAGCTTCGCGTAAACGGATGGGAGCTGCAGCTGAACTGGAACGACCGCATAGGCGAGGTAAGCTACGGTGTCGGCTTCAATATCTCCGACGCCAAGAACAAGCTCGTTTCCATGCCCAACACCCTGGGTTACGAACAGAACAAGGTGACCCAATTCCGTGAGGGCTATCAGCTCAATTCAATGTTCGGTTTGGAGTTCGTGAAACTGATTGAGAACGAGCAGGAACTCGCCGAGTACAAGGCGATGGTAGATGCAGCCGACGGACAGGCGCTCGGAGTGAACACGTCCATAATGGGCATCGGTGACGCGATGTACGCCGACCTTGATAAAGACGGTAATATCGACTACGACGATGTGAAACTTTTGGGTAGCAAGAATCCCCGTTACACATATGCACTGAACCTGAACCTGTCATGGAAAGGCTTGGATTTCACGGCCATCTTCCAGGGCGTGGGCGAGAACAAAATTATCCGTGACGCATCCTCTCTGACCACCCCGGGCCGCAACACCTATCAGATTCAGGGGGGCCAGTGGTACGACAAGGCATGGGGCTATGACTTAGGCAGCGATTCACGCATGGTTGGACAGGAGATACCTTACTATAATATAGGCGCCGACGGAAGTCTGGAGGCCACCACGGTAACCACGCAGGCATCCGACTACCGTACGCCTAACAACGATCCTTACCATTCCACCCCTCGCTGGCACCGCGGCATGCATAATTACAATTATCTCTACAGCGACGCCTGGTACCGTCTCCAGAATATGGCTTACTGTCGTCTGAAGAACCTTACCGTCGGCTATACACTGCCCGACAAATGGGTAAAGACCATCGGCCTTGACAGGGTACGTCTCTCCTTTACCGCAACCGATCTGTTCACCATCAAGTTCAACAAGGACGGCTTCGATCCTGAGAACACAGAGAACAATCCTCTTGGAGGTACTTCCGGTTCGGGCGCTTATCCTTTCTATCGTTCATACACTCTGGGCGTGAACATAACCTTCTAAGACCCCAAGAAAATGAAAACCATATTTAAAGCAATAGCAATTGCCTCCATCGGGGCAGTAGGTCTCACCGGTTGTGACGACGCTCTGGATTTCTATCCCGAGATCACCACCAACGAGGCCAATACGATGGACAAGTTAGAATCCTATGAGGCCGAGGTGAACAACTGGTACGGATGGCTTCCCAAACTTATGAACAACGGAAACATCCAGGGTTTGGCGGATCGCGACGGCGACAGTGATTTCGGCACGGGCATGTCCGGAGAGATCTCGGCTTCGAAGATGTCGCAGCCGGAGAAGAACGGTCGTTACACGGATTATTACAAACATCTCCGTTCCATCAACTATCTGGAGTTCTATGCAGAGAAGTACTATAGGGATATTCAGTTAATGACTAACTAATTATTTGCCAATGTCATAGATATTT
>USIY01000199.1 GCA_900554845.1 uncultured Bacteroidales bacterium
GTGCGTGTGTCGTTTCAACCCTGGGCCGAGATAACGGAAAAAGGCAAGCTTCCCGCTTTGCTCCGCAAGAATCTCGTTGCCCGAATGGACAATGTGAAACTGATAGGCAAGAAAGTGGACATAGCCTTGAATCTTGACGGGGGTGAGAACACGGTGAAAAGCGTATACGGCTATCTTGACGCGAATGACAATTATGTAGGCGACAAGGACAAAGTGGCTGACGCATACGCCATGCTGATCGACGCCACGGCAGCAGAGGTCCAGGATATGGGCTATACAGTGGTTTCGGCCGCGCCTTTCAACGAACCGGACTATTTTTGGAACGGCACCCCCATAGATGTGTTCCACAAAATAGACCAACGGTTAAAGGATGCGTCGCAGTATCCTCGTTTCCAAAATATAAGAATCAGTGGAGGGAATACTCTCAACTGCGATCAGGCGTTGCCTTGGTACACGGAGCTTAAGGAATATCTTGACGAAGGCAATACGCATCAGCTTGCCGGAGATTTTGATCATTACGCAGATTTTTTCAAGACTGTAAGGGCAGACGGCAAGCATGCCACAGCCGACGAGCTTCATAACGTGATGGAGGCCATGGTTGGCGTGGAGTACGGCATGCAGACCGGAATATGGTGGGGAACCGCCGAGCAAGCGCGCGGAGAGTTCTGCAAAGCCAGCGAGGGAGAACGTCTTGGATATGCCGAGAACCGTCAGGCTTGGTCGGCTGCGTCGGTATATCGTAATGCCGAAGGTGAAATCATGGGATTTCTTGGATGTTCGGAGCGGCAGGCGCGGCCGAGTTCATATTCGTTTGTATCTCGGAACGGCGCCATGTTTTTCGACGGTTATGGGCCTGCGCGGGAATTCAAGGTGGATTTGCCGGGGGATCCTAACGGAGCTTATCAGACGGAGCTTCAACGCAATGCCGAGACGATGGTCAGAATCACGAACGGGGAGGACGTGCAGCCTTACATCTACGGAAGCTACGGTATAATCAATCAGTCGACCGGACTTGCTGTCTCGGGCAAGGACGGTTCCACATCGAACGGCACTGAAATAATAGTTTCGGCTTATAATAAAAGTGACGATCAGTTGTGGACGGTGTCAAAGATACCGAATGACATAGGAGGAGACTTCAGCTATTATTTCATTCGTAACACTAAGTCAAATCAGGCTCTTGACGATTTGAACTGGAATATAGAGGTGGGAGGTAAGGTAATAGCCTACGGTCCCTCTTCGAGTGGGGTGCAGCAATGGAGCTTCGAGTATGACGGCGACGGATATTTCCATATCCGTAACAAGCAGAGCGCATTGTATCTGGAAGGGGGAGCGTCCGGCAACGCCGTGTTGCAGAAAGAACGCGCCGACATAGCGGCGCAACGCTGGCGTCTGGTGCCTGCCGCGGCCAAATATGAAACTACGGCGCCGATAGCTCCTCAGACTTTCTCAGCGACGCCGCGCAGCGGAGCCATCCTTTTGGAATGGAGCGCCGTTGGGGATCTAAATCCGGTCACTTACAGCATTCTCCGCAGTGAAAACAGAGAGAAGGGCTACCGCATGATAGCGCGTGGAATCGAAGGTCTGTCATTTTTGGACAATTCAGCTGTATCCGGCAGGAGATATTATTATAAGATAATGACCGAGGATTTGGCCGTGAACCGTTCGCAGCCTTCGAATCCTATTGAGGCGGCGATCATACCCGGCGATATGACTGCATGGTTGCCGCTGAACGGCTCCTTGGAAGATATGTCGGGGAACGGCAATGACGGAATAATGAATGCCGACGCGGTTTTCCGCGAAGGTCCCGCAGAGGATCTGAAGGCATTGAATATCCGCAGACAAGGGCAGTTCTTGAAATTGCCGTACGCTCTGTTGGAATGCGACAAGTTCTCGGTTTCCATTCGCGCGAGGAGAACTGGTGCGGCGGGATTGCTGTTCGCTACGGGTATAGACGAAGACGAGTCGCTCAGCCTGAATCTTAACGCTGACGGCAAGCTTTGTCTTGCGGCGGTAAACGGAGGCGTTAAAGCGGAAATAACCACTGAAGCCATTCCTGAATATGAATGGGCGCATTACGCCGTGACTTACGACGGCACTACAGCGGCGCTTTATGTAAATGGACATCCTGTCGGGACTGCCGATTTAGGAAACGCCATGCCTTGTGACAGAATATTGACATATTTAGCGCGCGACCATCAAATGACGCCTGCATTCTTTACAGGGTATATCAGCGACATAAGAACCTATAATTATGCTCTTGGCAGCGCGGAAGTCCTGGATATCGCCAGAGAGGAAACGATGGGAACAGACAACGTGCTTTCAGATTCTGAAACTGTAACTATCGCATATTTCAATCTGCAAGGTCAACGTTTGGACGCTCCGCTCTCATCAGGAGTGACCATAGTTCTGGAAGTTTATGCCAACGGCGAAACGCGCACCAGAAAATTGGTAAGATAAGCTATTCTATTCAAATATCAGCTCCCCTCCTTGCGTCAGCGAGGAGTGGGAGATTTTTTTTGTGGCGATATCCAATCCGTTGAGGAAGGCATGTCTGTAATTGCCATTTCCGTGAGAACGGATAGTGAACGGTTTGCCGTTCTCCGGTGTGATTGTAACGGAGTCAAAAGCCGGAGCTCCTATGAAATATTCGGGTGTGGAAGGGGCTACAGGATAGAATCCCATTGCCGAGAACACATACCAAGCCGACATCTGGCCGGCGTCGTCATTGCCTGAGAGTCCTCCGGGAGTGTTGTAGTACTCGGTCTCCATAATGTGGCGGATTCTGTCCTGTGTCTTGTCATGACGTCCGGCCACATTATAAAGGTATGCTATCTGATGGCATGGCTCGTTGCCGTGCCAGTACCTGCCTTGATCGAACAAGGAGTCCAGTTTGGCCACGAAGACATCTTTGCCTCCGAGCAGTTCCATCAATCCCTCCGGATCCTGCGGGACGTACCATGTGTAATGGCACGGGGCCCCCTCAGTGATGGCGTCATTGAAGGAGAAGGGATCTGTGCCTTCGACAAACGATCCGTCGGCATGTCTTCCGTTGGCATATCCCAGACGGGGATCGATCACATTCCGGTAGTTTTGCGACCGGCGCATCAATTCATTGTAATCATCGGTCTTGCCAAGCTTTTTCGCTATCTGCGCGAGTGCGAAATCATCGAAAGCGTATTCAAGCGTTCGCGATGTCTGTTCTTCGTCATGGAAAGCCTCTTTGACATCATCTTCCACAGGTATATACCCATATTTTAGATATGATTGCAAAGCGCGTCTGCCCATGCCGTCCTTGTATTCATTGAAGGAGCCGGGAGACTCAAAGGCATTCTTTCTTAAATATATGTATGCTTCTGCCAGATCGAAATTATCGACGCCTTTTACACTTGCATCGGCTATTGCCGCCGAACAATGGTCGCCGATCATCGCCGCCGTATAGCTGTTCCAGCATGGGAATATGGGCATCCAGCCCCCTTCCCTGGCTTTGACTACAAGCGAATTCATCATATCGCCGCTCCGCTTCGGCTCAATTAGAGTAATGAGAGGATGGAGGGCGCGATATGTGTCCCACATGCTGAAATCATCATAATAATCGCGGCCATTGTCCATCTTGCGTATCGGCTTGCCTGTTGCGAAAGAGGGATATGAACCGTCTATGTCGCTTGTGACGCGTGGCAGCAATGAGGCACGGTACAGCGATCCATAAAATATCGCTTTCTTTTCTTCGGAACCTCCGTTTACAATGATACGTCCGAAACGGTCATTCCATGCTTTGGCGGACTGTATACGCACTGCGTTGAAATCGGTTCCGGGTATTTCACCCTCAAGGTTGGCAAGCGCGGCATCCAAAGATGTGAAAGATGTCCCCGCTTTCACCGTAATCCGGTCCCCTTTGTTCACATTGAAGGTTACGTAGGCGCCGATCCCTTTTTTACCACCGATTTTTTTCTTTCCTTTGAAAACATTGTCATCCTGAAAAGTTCCGTATCGTGTCACTTTCAGATTGTCGGGCAATTTTATCACGAACCATCCTGAAAAACCTGCTCTTTCACCCCAGCCTTGATATATCCTATGTACGGGATTGCAGCCACGGATAAGATGTTCACTCGGATCATATTCTATCCAACCCTCACCTTCGTCGGAATTGGGATTGACAACAATATGACCGGTTCCGTCGACATTATAAGTGAATCTGAATATTCCGGCTCTTGAAAGACCTGTCATTTCGGCTTTGACCCCCTCGTCGGGGAGATAAACGGTATAATAATCGGGCGTTGCCGTTTCGGTGGTACGGTCCATTCTCGAGGCCCGCTCGGAGGGGGATGTGCGCAATTTGCCCGACAATGCATGAAGCGTCATGCTGCCGTAATCCTGCGTGCAGCCGCCGTTGATCCAATGGCTGTTCCGAAAGCCCTGGAGGAGAGAGTCGGAATAGTAGTAGGGGGCGATGCATTTCTGTTCGGTGTCGCGTGTCTGCGGTGTCCACATATTCATGCCATGCGGAATGCCGACGGCAGGAACAGTCTGGCCATGTTCCTCCGAACCTTTGCCGAAGAGTCCTGCTGTGGCAGTTTCAGCATAGGCC
>USIY01000200.1 GCA_900554845.1 uncultured Bacteroidales bacterium
GGGTCATTGTCAGAGCCGCATAAAAGAAAAGTTCCCCCAATACGCTTACGCTTAGACCCTTGCCGATCAAATCGTCCATATGCATCCATAAAAACTGCATCAGCACGATGAACAGTACGATGAAAAATGTCATCGCGAACATCGGCAGGAACGATTTCAACACGAAGCGGTCGAGTCTTTTTAACATCGAAATAAGTTTAAACTTCCTCTGTGGCGTATTTAATTCAGGACCAATCCCGATTAATCTGGATAAATCCGGTTACATCCTGATAAATCTCGGTTAATCCCGTTCAATCTTGGCGATTTTGCCTATTATTTAACGGTAAAAATCGCCGAGATTACGTTTTCGGCTTGTAAAATTAGAAATTATTGCCGAGACGTAAAAATTTTTGTAACTTTGCTTTCAGAAAAACCCAAAAAAAGATGGAATTATTCGAAAGGTTAACCAAACAGGCGCAGGCGAATCCGCAGCGTCTGATATTGCCGGAGTCGACGGAGCCCCGTACGTTGCAGGCCGCCGACCGAGTGATCAACAAAAAAATCGCCGATGTAACGTTCATCGGAGACAGGGAGGAAATCCTGAACAAGGCCTTTGAACTTGGCTTGAGCAACATAGAAAAGGCCAATTTCGTGAATCCTGAGGACGCCGCAGTGGTCGAGCCCTACGCCGAATTGCTCGCAGAGCTCCGTAAGAAGAAAGGTATGACCATTGAGGAAGCCCGCAAGCAGGCGGCGAATCCGCTCTACTTGGGTTGCCTTATGATTAAAGCCGGCAAAGGCGACGCGATGGTGGCAGGCGCTTTGAGTCCTACAAGCCATGTGCTCCGCGCCGCGTTCCAGGTGCTGAAGACAAAACCCGGTGTGAACGTTGTCAGCGGCGCGTTCATAATGCTGTTGCCGAAGGACGTTCCTTTCGGAGAGGACCATATGCTGATTTTCGCGGATTGCGCCGTAGTGCCGGATCCCAACGCCGAGGAACTCGCCCAGATAGCCATCGAGACCGCACGCACCACACGTAATATCGCCGGTCTGGAGCCTGTGGTGGCCATGTGTTCCTTCTCCACAAAAGGAAGCGCCACCCATGAGCGTGTTGATAAAGTAATCGAGGCATGCAAGATCGCAAAGCATATAGATCCGGATTTGAAACTGGACGGCGAACTCCAGAGCGACGCCGCGATCGTTCCGAAGATCGGTGCCATGAAGGCTCCCGGAAGCGAAGTCGCAGGACATGCCAACACTCTGATATTCCCCAGCCTGGAGACAGGAAACATCGCGTACAAGCTGGTTCAGCGTCTCAGCGGGGCCGGTGCCGTGGGACCTATCCTCCAGGGCCTCGCAGCTCCCGTGAACGACCTTAGCCGCGGTGCTACTGTCGACGATATCGTGAACACCATCATCGTTACCTGTAATCAAGCAATAGGAGACAAGAAATGAAAATTCTGGTTCTGAACAACGGATCGAGTTCCGTAAAATATAAGCTGATCGATTCCGCCGACAAGCAGGTCCTGGCTGAAGGCGGTGTGGAAAAAATCGGTTTGCCCGACAGTTTTTTGAAATTCAAGCGTCCCGACGGTTCCAAGGAAATCATCGAGGTTTCCATGCCGGACCATAAGGAGGCCATCCGTCAGGTGTTCAAGGTACTTACCGATCCCAAGGAGGGCGTCATCAAGGACCTTGCGGAGATCCAGGCCATAGGTCATCGTGTGGTGCATGGAATGGAGTATTTCAACAAGTCGGTGCTCATCACTCCCGAAGTGATAGAGAAAGTCAAGGAATGTTATCCTGTGGCACCGTTGCACAATCCCGCCAACATCATCGGCATCGAGGCCGTGCAGGAGCTTATGCCGGACACTCCCAATGTGGCGGTGTTCGACACAGCTTTCCACCAGACAATGCCGGCCAAGGCATATATGTATGCGCTGCCCTACGAGGATTATAAAAAATACGGCATCCGTCGTTACGGATTCCACGGCACAAGCCATCGTTACGTGTCGAAACGTGTATGCGAGATATTGGGAGTTCCCTACGACAAGCAGCGCATCATCACGTGCCATATAGGCAACGGAGGCAGCATCACGGCCATCAAGGACGGCAAGAGCGTCGATACTTCCATGGGCCTCACACCGACGGAAGGCTTGATGATGGGTACCCGCGTGGGAGATGTCGATCCAGGTGCGCTTGTTTATCTTATGCAGCGCAGAGGCATCGGCGCCGAGGAACTCCAGAAGATCATCAACAAGGAGAGCGGTGTGTTGGGAGTGTCGGGCATCAGCAACGACATGCGCGACATTGAGGCAGGCATCGAGGCAGGCAACGAACGCGCCAAGATCGCCATGGAGATGTACGAGTACCGTATTCTGAAATACATCGGCGCCTACGCTGCTGTTCTCGACGGTGTCGACATCATCGTGTTTACAGGAGGCGTTGGCGAGAACCAGACCAAGACCCGTGAGAACATATGCCGGCACCTTGATTATCTGGGTGTGACTTTCGACGCCGAGGCCAACAAGGTACGCGGTGAGGAAGTGGTTATCTCCGGAGCCGATTCAAAGGTGAAGGTCGTTGTGGTCCCCACCGACGAGGAGATGATGATCGCCGAGGACACCGCCGAAATCGTAAGCAAACTTTGAACTTGACGGCGCATGGTGCTTGAGACTGTATATTGGAACGCCGATCCGATCCTCTTCTCGATCGGACCGGTGTCCGTGCGGTGGTACGGGCTGATGTTCGCGATCGGTTTTACCGTCGGTTACCTGATTGTGGAGAAGATGTTCAAGCATGAGGGCGCCCCGGAGCGGTGGCTCGGAATCCTGCTTGCGTATGTAGTAGTGGCCACTATTGTCGGGGCTCGTCTGGGACATGTCTTCTTCTACGAATGGGATTACTATTCCAAGCACTTAGGTGAGATCCCTAAAATTTGGAACGGAGGACTGGCGAGTCATGGCGGAACTATCGCCATCATTATTGCCTTGTTCCTCTTTTCCTGGTTTGTCACTCACAAACCTGCATCCTGGGTCTTTGACAAGATCGTGGTTCCCATTGCGTTGGTTGGAGGTCTGATTCGTCTGGGCAACCTTATGAACAGCGAGATCTACGGCGCCCCGACCGAATTGCCGTGGGGGTTCGTGTTCCTCCGCAACGGAGAATCAGTGCCGATGCACCCCACACAGCTCTATGAAGCTCTGTGTTACTTCGCGCTTTTCATATTGTTGATGTGGATGTATTGGAAGAAGAACGCCGAGGAACGTCCATGGCTCATAACGGGAATATTTTTTATCGGAATTTTCCTCCCACGTTTTCTGATAGAGTATGTCAAGAACGTGCAGGTGTCTTCGGAGTATGAACTTATCGCCAGGTATGGAATGAATATCGGACAAATGCTTTCGATTCCGTTCATCCTTTTGGGTGTGTTCTTAGTGGTGTGGGCCATGACCCACCCGAAGGTGAGATTCTCGTTCCCCAATAAATTCCCCGATGAACCGGCGAAAAAGAAGTGACTGCAGTTTTTAACGTTTATCGACGATGGCAACTGGAATCCAGCTGCCATCGTTGTTGATAGATACTGGCCTTAATGGACTTCAACAGTTTTGAATATCTGATATTCCTGCCGGTGGTTTTTCTGCTTTACTGGTTTCTTTTCAGAACGGTAAGGTGGAGAAATCTCTTTCTTGTGGCGGCCAGTTACGTGTTCTACGGCTGGTGGGACTGGCGCTTTCTCGGACTGATAATGTTCTCCACTTTGACAGGGTATGTCTCCGGATTGCGGATAGGCGTGCCTGACGGGAGCGGAAGAAGCGTCGGCGCCAAGATATGGCTGTGGCTGTGTGTCGGAATAAATCTTGGGATTCTCTTTCTCTTCAAGTACTTCGACTTCTTTGTCCAGAGTTTCCGGAGGTTGCTGGGTGTCTTTGCTTACAACGCAGATTGGGTCACGTTGAATCTTGTGCTGCCGATTGGCATTTCTTTCTACACGTTCCAGGTGCTGAGTTATGTCATCGACGTGTATCGCGGCGACATGAAGCCGACGCACGACGCCGGAGCGTTCTTCGCCTATATAAGTTTCTTCCCTCAGCTCGTGGCCGGTCCCATTGAACGTGCCACGAATCTCATACCGCAGTTCCTGCGTCGGCGAGAGTTTCGATATGACGAAGGGGTGGAAGGACTCCGAATGATCCTGTGGGGACTCTTCAAGAAGATGGTCGTCGCCGACAACTGCGCTGTGGGTGCAACGTATATATTCGGCCATTATGAGGAGGTAGGCGCTTTGAATCTTTGGGTCGGGATGATTCTTTTCGCTTTCCAGATTTACGGAGATTTTTCCGGTTACAGCGACATAGCCGTGGGCAGCGCAAGATTGTTCGGAATTAGGCTGATGCAGAATTTCCGGACTCCTTACTTCTCGAGGAATATGACCGAATTCTGGCGCAGATGGCACATATCGCTTTCCCAATGGTTTCGCGATTATATCTATATCCCGCTTGGTGGAAGCAGATGCAGCTCCGCCAAAACGGCGCGGAATCTCTTGACTATTTTCCTTGTCAGCGGTCTGTGGCACGGCGCCCAATTTACATTTGTGGC
>USIY01000201.1 GCA_900554845.1 uncultured Bacteroidales bacterium
ATACCGGGCTATAACGAGATGACACCGAAAGCGCGCCGCGTGTTCTTTCTGCGCAACGACATGACCGAGGCCGAGAAAGCATTCCAGGCCGAGGCCGGAGCCGACATGAGCCTATATTTGCCGAAAGACAACGAGGCTCGCATACTGAAAGCCTACGAAAACCGTGACCCGCGTCTGGCGCTGTCGATAATCACCCCGTATTCCACTTTCCTGGGCGGTTCGGCAGGAGTGGCAAGATATTTCACAAGCCGCTTCCCCTTCCGTAACCATGCCAAGAAACCTTTCGACCTGCGCATCGACACTGCCGACAAGTTCTATTATTTCGTGCGCAAATTCGTGACCGAAGGGCTTGAACATGCCGACCACCTGGGCTGCAACGACATCGACATACCGCTGATGCGCTTCGGCGAGACCCTGCTTTGCCTGGCTGAATGCTATAACGAGCTGAACCGCCTTGACGATGCCGTGGCAACAGTCAACCGCATACGGCGCCGTGCGGGAGCCATAGAGCTGAACACAACCGCCCCCACAATGGTGAAAGGAAAGGAGGATATGCGCACGCGTCTGCGCAACGAATTCAAGTGGGAACTTTTTGCCGAGGATATCGTGTATATGCACGAACTGCGCTGGCGCACCTGGAAGGACGATAAATTCTATGTCACCAAAGAGGGTGAGGTCAACGGCATGTGTCAGGTATGGGGAGAATTCATCTATCATTATTCGTGGGGTGGCGACCACTACTGGCTCTATCCTATCCCCAACGACGAAAGGGTGAAGAACCACAATCTGACCCAGAACCCCGGCTGGTAATTTACCGCATCCCTCATTCCGGAATCAGATATCTTCATAAGCAACTGGTTATAACAATTTAACATTAACAGGTCCGATTATTTCAATATTTCTTCGGCAATTTTTTTGCGCCCTTTCCGCTCATCTTCTGAGGTGCGGTGCGACATTACCCTTCTCCATCGGGGAAACCCTCTGAAAAATCCCCGGACAAATATTGAAATAATCCCGACCGGTTACTTATCATCCGAATAATGAAACATTCCCCTATTACATTGATTTTGTTGGGCGCTTTGCCGCTGACGGGTTGCGGGTACGACGGCCATGTAGCCACCTCGGTAGCCGGCGCCACGGATGCCGCTGCCGGAGATGAGGTCTGGGAGACCAAATATTATAAAAACGGTGTGTTCAGAACCGATGATCAGATCTACTCGGTATTTCATTCCGACGACTGGATTTTAGGTATGTCGGGCAACCGCATGATTGAATCGTCGGATATGGTTCACTGGCTCAGAATGGGGCGTAAAGCGTTCAGCACCGACGAGTTTCAGGTTGCAGATTCATCAGGGTTGGATATAGTCCGTATAGGCGACAAATACGTCATGGCCTATGCGTCCGCCGACGGGAGTATCGGTGTCGCTGAATCGCTGCGCATTCGCGGGCCTTACCATAACAGCCGCACAGTGCTTGCAAAAGGTGAGGAGATGACCTACGGCAATCCCGCGTTTTTCTGTGAGGGAGAGACACGCTGGCTTCTCTGGGACACACCACAGGGCATCGCCATCGGGAAATTCGAGTGGGATGAGACAGCACCCAAGGTAACGGATCGGAAGCAGATCGCAAGCAACAGTTTCCGTGCTCCGAAAATCATATGCAAAAACGGAATGTATTATCTCTGGGCGACGCTTAGCGACAGCCAAGGGGGTATTGCCGTGGGACGCTCCAGACAGCTCGACGGGCCGTATCACACCTCCGACGGAATTGCTATGGAGAGCAGGGGACCGGTAGTGCCCACTGTCATTCCCAATTCAGAGTTCTCATGCGTTGGCAACGGGTCTGATATTATCACCGACAATAATAACGATGACTGGATTATCTATCATGCACGCACCTATCTTGCCGGTGAAATGAGTACTGTGCTGATGCTCGACAAAATAATGTGGGATAATGGATGGCCTGTGATGAGTAAACTCCATGCGTCAGTGGCCGCTCAGAGACAGCCAAGATTTTAAGAAGACGCCTGTCCTTAGCGGATGATGGCAGTTAAGGGGCTGAGGAAAAAATGATTGTCCTAAAACTGGATTACGGGGTAAGACGGGATTGCCTGTGACACCGTTGTGTCCAGACAATTGGTAACTGAAAACATAAAGAGATTAAGCAGGTGAATATTGGTAAGATATTGACAGGAGTGGTTCTTTCTGCGATGTGCGCCACGCAGGCGATGGCGCTCCACCGGAGCATGAAACTTGATAGCGTTGGAGAGGTGTGGCTTAATTGCCCCGACAACAACGGCTGGAACTTCGAGATGACCCGTCAGAGCGACGGTGACTGTGAGGTGGTGGTGATTGATATGTACGCCGTCAGCGCCACGTTGCCTCCGTGTTTCAGCGTGGGTTTCAAAGTGCCGTTGGGTGATATCGGCTACCTCTGGCATGCAGGCGACGACGGCCGATGCCATCTTGTGCCTTCATGGCTTAAAAAATATCATAGCGACATTGCGTCTGGCATACCACTTTACACACTTCTTGACGGGGAGAACGGCAACCGGCTGACATTTGCTGTTTCTGAACCGTTCCGCCTGATTGAGACGAAAGTCGGCGCGCTGGAGGATAACGCCCGTGTGGAGGGAGAACTTAGTTTCTTCACTCAGCCCGAGGCTCCTTTAAGTCGATACCATGTCGAGATAATGTTTGACGCCGGCAACCGCTTTTACGGCCAGGTCATAGCCGATGCTACAGACTGGATAATGGATTGCTGCGGTATAAAAGCCGCTCCGGTACCTGAAGCTGCGTTCGATCCGTTGTATTCGAGCTGGTATCAGTTCCATCAGGATATGACCGCAGCCGACATCGAAGAGGAGAGCCGGCTGGCGGCGCGTCTGGGAATGAAAAACATCATAGTCGATGACGGATGGCAGACCGGCGACAACAACCGTGGTTACGCCTACTGCGGCGACTGGGAAGTGTTTGAAGGCAAATTCCCTGACATGGCCGAACATGTGGGTCGAGTGCACGCTGCGGGAATGCGCTACATGATGTGGTATTCGGTGCCCTATGTCGGAGTACATAGCCGAAACCATGAGCGTTTCAAGGGGATGTATCTCACCGACGGAAGCAACACTGATGTGCTTGATCCACGCTTCCCCGAGGTGAGGGAATTTCTTTGCGGTATTTATGAGAAAGCTTTACGTGACTGGAAACTCGACGGTCTGAAACTCGACTTCATCGATCGGTTCAAGTTCACCGGCGAAGACATAGCGGTGGCGCAGAACTATTCCGGACGCGACATAAAATCGCTGCCGGCGGCTGTCGACACGCTGATGAACGGCATAAGCCGCCGGCTTCGAGCCATCAATCCCGATGTGCTCATAGAGTTCCGACAGGAATATATCGGGCCTGCGATCCGGCAATACGGCAACATGCTGCGCGCCAACGACTGTCCCTGCGACGCCGAGGGCAACCGTCGGCGTGTGGCTGGGTTGCGTATGACTTCGGGCAACACTGCCGTACACTCCGACATGCTCGAATGGAATGTCGGCGATGCCCCTGAGATTGCCGCCCGTCATGTTCTGTCGGCGATTTTCAGAGTGGTGCAGTATTCGATGATGCTGCGCACTCTGCCTAAGGAGCATCTAGCGATGATGAAACACTGGATGGATTTCAGTCAGAAACACCGGGAAACGCTTTTGCATAGCGATTTCAGAGCTTTGTATCCGCAGGCGGGTTATCCGGTGATTGAAGCCGAGAGCGACGATGAGCTGATAGTGGGGTCGTATAACAGCGGCAATCTTGTGGCTGTTCATGACGTGAGCAAGCCTGTCTATCTGCTTAATGCTACAGGTGTTGGCTCAATGGCAGTGGAGCTTGCCCGACAGCCTAAGTCGGCCGAGGTCTATGATACCTTCGGCAACCTCATTGCGGAAATCCGTCCTGACAAAGGGATGAGCCGCATAGAAGTGCCCCGCAGCGGTTACATCAGACTGAACTACTAATAAACCACCATGAAACATCTGAAGCTGATATCGGCGCTGACGATGCTAATCCGGTTACCCTACAGCGACTTCTATTATCTCCACGAGACCGGAGTGAAGTGTCAGACAATCCTCTGCCACGAAATCAAGATGCAGATTGAATGAAAGATTAAAACGGATGCGTAATGCTTCATGAGAATGACTGAGCAGGTTTTAGTTGGAGTCAACCGGGAAAATACCCTGATTTCCTACAGCAAGCCGTTCAAAGACGCATGATAATTCATTTATTTGATGCGCGCTTTCATTTGTTTTTGCTTTCTTTGTGAATATTAATGCTTAAACCGATTACCACCCATAATCTAAACTGACAACTTAAACATGGAATTTATGAGAGCAATGATGGCGACGGCCGTCGGATTGTCGGCGCTGACAATCGCGGCATTCGCCGATAAGGTGACGGCACCTTATCTCGATGTCAACCGTCCGATTGAAGAAAGGGTGCAGGATGCGCTCGGCCGCATGACCACCGAAGAGAAGATTGCCATCATTCACGCACAGTCGAAATTCAGTTCGCCGGGGG
>USIY01000202.1 GCA_900554845.1 uncultured Bacteroidales bacterium
CCCCCGAGGATTCCTCCTATCATGGCGCTGGTCTCGTTGCCGCTGACCGTGCAGTCGTTGAGGGTGCAGTTGGTCAGTGTGACTGTGCCCCGCACATTGTCGCCCGAACTGATCGCGGCTCCTCCGATTGATCCGACGGCGAACTGACCCTGGACTGAACTACCACGCATATTGAGGCTGTCGACCGACGCGTTGATCATGAAACCGAAAAGTCCCACACCGGCAGTATGGGGCCGTTTGATGATCAGATTGCTTATGGTGTGGCCTCCTCCTTTATAAACCCCGCGGAAGGGCGTGTTGGTGTCCGCGCCTATCGGCATCCAGCCATATTCGGAGTCGCAACTGCGCGACATGCTCTTCATGTCTATGTCCGTCACCTGTAGGAAATATGTCTGGGGAGTTATGTATTTGTTATAATCATAGTCGTTTACAGCCATCATCAGATTGAAAAGATGGGACGAACTCGATATTATGATAGGGTCTTCCTTCGAGCCGGTTCCGGCGGAACCCATTTTGCGATTGTAGTTGTCGATCACGACTATTCCGTCGGCATCGACACGTATGCGGCTGCCGAGACCGAACTCCATACTTTCGTCAGTGTCGGAGGCTGTGTTCGTGGCGGACAAAAGACGGTAGATTCCTTCCTTCAGTCCGACCGACAGCTTTATTGTAGACCGGTCCGATTTGCGCTGATGATAAGCTTTACGTATGAATTCCGAGCCGTCGGCCGAAAGCAGTTTTATAACGATATCGCCTTGAAAAAGTCCGTTCCCTTCTTCGCCAAGGGCTATGACGGTCTGATTGCCCGTATATGGATCAGGCTGGTCCACGGGCCAGGACGGTTCGTTGGAGGCGCAGCCTGTAATTAATAGAAACAATAGGGGCAAGCACCACAAATTAAGAAATTTCATAATGTGTCAGTAAGTTGCGAATAAGTTGCGAAATTATCAAATAAATCCTATATTTGCAAAATATTGCCCAAATAATGAGCTAATGATCTCCGCGCAATGGTTCGAACATTGTAAAGGTTAAAGCAATACATAAGGGTGCATAATGCATAAAGGGGGGAGGAGTAAGGTATAGGATTGCATTGATTATTTGATCAAACCAAGGGAAATATAAAGAATATGAACAAAATATTAAAGATGTTTATTGCGCTTGTCTGTGTTCTTTTTACAGCATGCGACAAGGATGAAATTGTTCGTCCTCCTCTGGAATTGACGTATGATATTCTGACCCCTGAAAGTGTGAAATATGAGGGCGGTAGTGTCGGATGGTCGCCAAGAGTATATTTTAGGGCGGACGGCCGTGAGGGGGATTTGGTGCTGACAAGTGAAAATTACCCTGATCTCGGTTTCTACAAGACATCTTCGGATAGTTATGATTGTGGCTGGGCCACGGTCACGATTGAGGCTAATAAAGTGAAAATTCATTTTCCCAAATATGTTTCCGATACACCGGAGGTGTCGGAAGAAATCACCATAATGGGTCGTGACGGAAAATTAAAGGCAAGTGCCGTAATAGGGTTGACAAGAACTTTTGAAGAAGGAGAGAATTAAAATAGCGTTAGATCTTGACACTCTAAATAAAATAAAGTGCCCGGCCGGAATGGTCGGGCACTTTGTGTTGATGACGCTGGTGATTATTTACGCTTGCCGTACTCCTGGTCGAGACCGAAGATATCGGTGCCGCCCATACGGCGGATGCGGTCGACGATGCTGCTGGCGGTGGCTTCTTCCTCCACCTGTTCCTTTACGAATCCCCAGAGGAAATCCTGAGCGGCGCGGTCTTTCTCGGCCTCCGCAAGGTCAAGAAGATTGTTGATCATAGCCGAAACCTTGCATTCATGGGCATAAACCTCCTCGAATGCTTCCAGAGGGGACCCCCAGTTCTGGGGTACGGAAGTGATGTCGCCGATATGGGCGATTCCACCGCGTTTGTGAATGAAATCGGCCATTTCATAAGCGTGCTCGAGTTCTTCTTTGCTCTGGGCTTTCATCCAGCTCGCAAATCCGGTGTACCCTTCACGGTCGAAGTAGAAGGACATTGCCAAATACAGGTTGGACGACCACATCTCGGCAACTATCTGGCCGTTCAATGCGTCTTGAAGTTTGTTTGAAATCATATTGTTATGTATAAAATATTGGGTTGTTATCACTATTTCCATTACAAAATTAACAAATATTCCTGAGATTCGGTCAATATTTCTGCGATAAAATTTCAGTCGAATACGCCAAAACTATTGCATATAAAAATCTAAATGTATATATTGCGCTAACAAAGTTGTTAAACAATATTGTTTATGAATAAAAAAGCTGATAATAAGGAGTTCACGGAGGAAGGTAAGAAAAGACCGAGTACCGAGGAATTAATACTTAAAGCCGCTGAACGGGAATTTCTCAACAAAGGATACGACGGTGCGCGCACTTCGTCAATAGCCGCGGAAGCAGGTGTGACGCATGCGATGCTGCATTATTATTTCCGTACAAAAGAGAATCTTTTTGACAGGGTGATGGCTGACAAGATAACTGTTCTGCAGGGAATCCTTACGGGATTTTTTCAGAATGAAGATACGGATCTTTTCTACCGCGTACGGCTTGGAGTAGAGAAACATTTTGATTTGTTTGCGGCCAATCCTGATATGCCGATGTTTGTCCTTGGCGAAGCAAAGCGTGGGGGAGAGGTGTTGAGGCGTATCGTACGGAGGGCGTTCGACAAATTGCCGGAAATGCTTGAGAATCTGCAACGACAGATTGACGAAGGAGCGCGTTGCGGGGAAAATGCCCAGATTGATGCGTTCATGCTTATCCTTGACATTGTGTCGCTGAATCTGTTCGCGGTAATGTCGGCCAAGATGTTGTCGGTTATCGGATTGCCTATCGAGCGCGACCGATATCTTCAGATGCGTAAAGATGAAATAATAATTACTATAATGAAACGACTGAAACCATGAATGTGATTGTAAGGAAATTATTGTCATTGTCGGTGCTTCTGATCCTTGCTTGTCCTGCGTCGGCCGTGACATTGGAAGAGTGCCTGGAGCATGCCGAAATGAATTATCCTGTAGTCAGCAAGTACAAATTGCTTGATATGGTCAACGAGATAAAGCTTTCGGACATCAACAAAGGATGGTTGCCGGCAGTGTCGGTCTACGGACAGGCAACAATTCAGAACGAGGTGCCTTCTTTCCCGGACGCTCTGAAGGAAGTGATGACGAAATTGGGGCAGAATTTCAAAGGATTGAGCCCTTTCCAGTATAAGGCGGGCATTGATGTACACCAGACAATATGGGATGGCGGTTTATCAAAGGCCGGACGAGAAACGCAACGTGCCTCTACTGAAGTCCGCCGTAAGGCTTTGGACGTGGATATGTACGGTGTACGCCAGCGGGTGGAGGATTTATATTTCGGAATTCTGCTAATGGATGAGCAGGTATCGCAGTCGGAATTGACATTGAAACAGTTGGAGAGCAATCGGGATAAACTGGTATCCATGTTGCGCAACGGTGTGGCCATGCGGAGCGATGTGGACCAGATGGAGGCCCGGATACTGACGGTCAGTCAACATATAGCACAGGCGAGGACTGTGTCGGCGTCTTACCGCAATGTTCTTGGACTGTTCACGGGAATGGAGCTTGCGGGGCAGACTTTTCAGAAACCGGCCGCGGATATGCCCGGCAATCTTGAGCCGGACCGTCCGGAGCAAAAACTGTTCGACGCACAATTGAAACTGGCAGACGCGCGGCGGTCCTCGGTCAATGCGTCACTGATGCCGAAAGCCGGATTTTTCGCACAGGCATATTATGGTTATCCACGTATAGATTATTTCCGGAGCATGAGGGACCGCACTCCCGGTTTCAATCTCCTTGCCGGAGTGAACATCCAATGGGAAATAGGGGCGTTCTATACCAGAAGGAACAAGTTGTCGCAGATAGAACTGGACCGTGCCGAAATCGAAGCCGACCGCGAGACTTTCTTGTTCAACAACCGGCTTGCGGCGAACGCCGGCCTCGGTGACATTGAAGCCACAAGAAAATTGATGGAGAATGACGGACGTATCATACAGTTGAGAAAGAACGTTCGTCATGCGGCAGAATCACAGCTCGAGAACGGCGTGATCGACACATTTGCCTTGATATCCAAAATCACCGACGAGCATCTCGCCGAGATGACGGCAAGATACCATGAGATAGAACTTCTGAAGAAAATTTACCAACTCCGAACAACTTTAAATAAATAGCATCATGAAAAAGCCTAAAATAATAGAATGCCTGGCAACGCTCCTGGTGTTTGTTTCATGCGACAGCAAACCTGATTATGATGCCACAGGTATATTTGAAGCCACAACCGTGACTGTGGCTTCGGAAACGACAGGCAAGATATTGAGTTTCGGTCCGGTTGAAGGGGACAGTATAAGCGCCGGTCAACCGGTCGCCGTCATCGACACCGCCATGCTTGTCCTCCAGCGCCGTCAGCTCGGCAGCCAGCAGGCTTCGGCCATCAGCTCGCAGCCGGATGTGAATGTGCAGGCGGCGTCAGTACGTGCG
>USIY01000203.1 GCA_900554845.1 uncultured Bacteroidales bacterium
GTACTGAACACATATACTTCGGCCAATTCCGAGTTGCCCGACAACGAGGTACACGGAATATGTTACAATCCCGCCAACAGGTCGATGATGATCTCCACGGGCAAAGGTCTGTGCGAGCTGTTCCTGACAGACTCTGAAATCTCCGGCGAAACCAACGTGCGGGCATATCCCAACCCTGTACGTCCCAACTTTCTGGGCAACGTCACCATTGACATGCTGCCCAATCAGGCGACAGTGAAAATCACCGACACCAACGGACGTCTGGTCCGCGAACTGGGAACTGCCAACGGCGGCGAGATCGTCTGGGACCTCACGAATTCGCAACGTAAACGCGTGCCGGGAGGAATCTATTACGTTCTGGCCGGCAACGGACATGATCAGGAGTCCTTCTCCAAAATGACGAAAATTCTTGTAGTGGAATGAATTTACAGTATTGTGCAGCCGCCGTGCTCCTGGCCTTTGCTCCAGCAGTACAGGCCCCGGCTCTGGAAATAGAACTTTCCGGACCGGGAAGCCTTGCTCCGCAAAACGTAAAGCTGGAAAGCACTCTCGACAGCTATGTTGCTATCAAGGGAAAAGCGGATGTACGCGACCTGAGCCTGCTTCAACGGATCTCAGACCACGTGCGTACACTGGATTTATCCGCCCTCACCATCGAAGCCTACAATTATTCCCCGGTCGGCTACAAAGGACGCATCACTTTCCCGGAAGGCGAGCTTGTCCCGGACATGCTGGCCGGAACTAACGTGACAAAAGTGCTTCTGCCCTTATCCTCACGGGTAAACAGGATAGGTGATAACGCTTTCGCCCACACCAATCTGGAATCGATAGAGATCCCCGCCAATATAACATATGTAGGCAACAATGCTTTCGCAGACTCCAAGGAGCTTGCCGCCGTTACAGTAAAAGGATCTCCCGGATATGGGAGCGGCGTGTTCATGGACTGTTCTTCACTGCGTCTCCTCGACATCACGTCCCCCATCACCTCGATCCCCGACGATATGTTCCGCAACTGTACGTCGTTGGCATCAATGCCGGAAGGAATCTCTTCGATCGGGGTTCAAGCATTCAGAGGCACAGCCCTGACGACCGTGGATCTCAGCGGCGTGTCAAGCGTCGGGGATTATGCTTTCGCCGAGATTCCCGCTCTAAGGGAAGTGAGCTGGGACGGCTCCGTACTCTTCGGAGCAGGGGTATTCTTCGGGGATATCGGTCTCCAGGACCTCACAGGATGGAGCGCGGACGTTCCTGACGCGGCTGCGGGCCATGCAGGTCTCAAGACTCCGTTGTCAATCAATTCCGCAATCATCGGAGGAGCTTCCTTCGCCAACAATCCAGAAATCACATATGTGACGCTGGGAAGCGGCGTGCAGGAAATAAAATCCCATGCTTTCCGCAACGACACGGGAATCACCGACATCAATGTCGTGGCTCTGGGGGCGAACATCCCCGTCACGGACCGGCTGGCATTCTCAGGTCTTGAGGATGAAAACGGGAAATACCCTATAAGACTTTCGGTGCTGGATACGAGCGTGGATGCGTGGAGCGCCGCACCGGTATGGCAGGATTTCCGCATTGTGGGCGTTTCCGGAGTAACGAGTCTTGACGACAGAAATATTTCAGTAACGGCCACTCGCTCCGGCAATGTCGTGACGGCCGTATGTACAGTTCCTATTACCTCAATGTCCGTTTATGGTCTTGACGGGATGGTTTATTTCAACGGAGGCGAAAATGAATGCGAGATACACGCTGAAGTCCCCGCCGATGAAGTTGTGGTGGTGAAGATCGTGGCGGCCAACCGTGTCAAGGTGTTGAAACTTCGTTAGAGACAAGACCTTTACGCATTAGCAGGACATCCGTGCGTTCCGGGCTAAGCCTTTATCATGTCCAGAATCTGATCGGCTATGCCGCGGTCGTTCGACAATCGAGGCACCTTCCTTTGCCCTCCGAGTTTCCTTGTACCCACGCTTTGCAGCCACCGCTGGAAAGTACCCTTGGGTACGGATATTATTTCAGGAGCGTCAAGAAAATACTCGCCCGACCGCTTTGCATCGTAATCGCCGTTCAGCCGCCTTAGAGCCATGTCCAAATCCCTTGCGAAAGACTCCATATCACCGGGGAGGCGGTCCCATTCCACAATCCATTGGTGTCGTCCGCGACGCCCCCTGTCGGCAAAAACGGGTGCCACGGTATAGTCCGACACAGAACAGTCATTGCGCAGACAAGCCTCGGCGAGACCTTTCTCCGCGTTGTCCTCCATGAGTTCCTCTCCGAAGGCGTTGATATAGCATTTGGTGCGCCCCGCTATGGTTATTCTCACAGGATTCAGGGACTCTATGCGCACTGTGTCGCCCAATCTGTAGCGCCAGAGTCCGTTGCTGCCGGTTATCATCAGTTCATAGACCTTCCCCTCCTCAACGCCACCGATTCCGACGGCATCCTCCGGACTCCCTCCGAAAGGTATGAATTCATAATATATGTCATTGTCCAGCAACAACAGCATGGATTTGCTGTCGAGACGGTCCTGAACTCCGAAAAATCCTTCGCTGGCATTATAGGTCTCAACAAAGTGCATCTTGTCGGGATCGGTTATTGCCTTGTAAATCTCCCGGTAAGGTTCAAAGGATATCCCTCCGTGGAAAAACACTTCCAGATTGGGCCATACATCGTGGATATTGTCGGTGTGCCGTTCCTCCAGAATTCTTTTGATCACGGCCAGAAACCAACTGGGCACTCCGCTGAGATTGGTGACGTTGGTCTTCATCGACTTGTTCACCAGCAAGGGAAGCTTCACCGACCAATCTTCCATCAGTGCGATTTTCTTACAGGGTATCCTGACAGTGTTGGCCATCGGAGGGCAACGACGTATCATAGTGGCGCTGAGATCTCCCACATGCACGCGAGGGTCTTCGAGATTCAGCTCATTGGCGAACGACCCTCCAAGAATGAATCCCTTACCGCAGAACATCCGGCTTTCAGGATTATTATGCAGATACAGCGCCACTGTATAGGCGGCGCCGGGATAGTGCATACGGTATAAAGAATCGTTGGTGATCGGAATGAATTTAGATTTGCCGCCGCTGGTGCCGCTGGACTGGGCGTAATCGCGGCACACACCCGGCCAAAGCAGACTTTTCTCGCCCCGGATCATGCGCAGCACTATATCCCGGATATCCTCGTATTCCACCGGCTGTACGTCGCGTGCATACGCCGCCGCCACGTCATCTTTTCCGCAAATGGAATTGAAGTCGTGACGAAATCCTATCCAAGTCATCCCGGCGCGGCGCAAAAGACTACGGAGAACTCGTGCCTGCACCTCCTCGGCATGCGCGGCCCACTTTTCCGTGCGCCGGGCACGCCCTTCGAACATACCTCTTACCAATGGTGTATAGTCCATAGCTTATAGTGTCGTAATATGGAAATCGACCGCGACTTTATCGGTCCACGGAGTTGTTTCCGATTACAAAAATAATGCTTATCTTATATTTAAACAGATTTTTTTACTAATTTTGCTTATTGATATGCAAATTTAAGCAACTATGCATTATTGATTCACATATAAAAACGAGGTGTTTTTTCAGTTTGTTTCCTAACGGAACAAATTTACATGAAAGCTATATGGCTGAATGACACGAGAAAAGCGAGAGAAAAGAATCTGCCTCCAAGTGAATGAGTCCATAGTTGCGGAGGATAATACAAATACGCCGCATATAATGGTTTTTATGAACGAATTCTTAAATACCGACATTACTGCAACAATACTCTGCGGGATCTGCATTCTGAGCCTTATTGGAGCGTTGTGGAGTCTGGTTCCATGGCACAGGACCGGGAGGTTGCGGTTGGCGCACGAAGAACCGGATCCGGAAGAAGATGTTGCGGAAGAAACAGGATTGCCGTCGCTTTCGGTGGTGGTGTTCTCGGAAGGCAATCAGGAGGAGATCGACACCTGTGTGGAGACTCTGTCGGAACAGGACTACGACCATCTGCAGATAGTGATAGTGTGCCGTGCCACGGCCGAAAGCCGTGAGCTGCTGGTGGGCCGATACTCAGGCATGCCCAACGTCTACGTCACTTTCATACCGCCGGGCATGCACAATGTGTCGGAACGCAAAATGGCCATCACCGTGGGGCTTAAAGCCGCGATAGGAGATGTCGTGCTGACCACGGCCTCGAATATCCGGCCCTCGTCCAGCCAATGGCTGCGGCAGATGGCACGGCCTTTTGTAAATTCCGAAGTGGAGATGGTGCTGGGATATTCCCATATGGATTTCAAGGAACTTCAGGGACCGGGACGCTGGTACAGACAGTTCGACTCCACGACAGTGGCCGCGCAATGGATAGGATATGCTCTTGCCGGCCGGCCTTACCGTGGCGACGGATATAATCTGGCCTTCCGCAAGCGTACTTTCTTTGAACATAAAGGTTACGCCAGCAACATTTTCCTGCATTACGGCGACGACGATCTGTTTGTAAACGAAGTGGCCACAGGGCGCAACTGCCGGGTATGCCTCACTCCCGGCTCTATAGTCACTACAGAATGGGGA
>USIY01000204.1 GCA_900554845.1 uncultured Bacteroidales bacterium
AGCAATTACTATATTGCGACCGATAAGACTTGGCGAAATCAGCCAAAAAAGGCCTCAAGATTAATTTGAAGTTTTACCTCTCACTCTCTTTATTGTTAAAACGGTTTAAAACTCAACACACTCTTAGCAGTTCTTTCAACGTTTTGATTATCTAAAAAGCGGTATAGAATATGTTCTACAACAACTTCAGTTACAAAAATAGTCACAACATGCCACATTTCCAAAAAAAGGCAAAAAATTATATTGCCCGCGATAAATAATTTGTTGAAACGATATGAGAATTTCCCGAATTTTTGCTAATTTTGCATTACAGTCAACAAAGACAAACCTTGAATCAGCCTAACCTTGGAGTCATGGCACTGAAAACACCATTTAAAAAAACGCATGCGGTAATGCTGGCCCATATCGGGGCTTTGTTCACAGTCACGGCATGGGGTTCGTCGTTTCTGAGTACCAAAGTACTTATGAACAACGGAGGATTTACCCCAGTGGAAATGTATTTCTACCGTTTTGCGGCCGCATACATCATACTTTTCTTATTCACTTGCCGCAAGCTGCGATCCAACAGTTGGCGTGACGAAATCACTCTGGCACTGTCGGGCATATGCTCTGGATCGCTATATTTCGTAACGGAAAATTATGCGCTGGAACTGACCACCACGGCCAACGTTTCGCTTTTGGCCTCCATCTCCCCGATCTTCACGACGTTTCTCGTGGCCGCACTGTTCCGGCAAAAGCTAAAACCTGTCACTCTTATTGGATCCGCAATAGCGTTCTCTGGCGTGGCATGTATAATCTTCAGTCACGGGGAGTCGGTGGAAATACGCCCCGCGGGCGATTTACTGGCATTGTCAGCCGCCCTTTGCTGGGCAATTTATTCCATCGCCATAAAACGGCTATTGCCCCTCTATTCAAGCATGTTCATCTCCAGGAAGCTCTTCTTCTACGGCGTCTTGACGGCCATCCCGCTCATGCTGGTACAAAAGGAACCATATCACCTTCCTCTTTTGTTTGATTTCTCCGATCCTCATTATATAGTGAATTTCCTGTTCCTCGTTCTGATCTGCTCACTGGGAGCCTATCTGGTATGGAACGAAGTCCTGAAATATCTCGGACCGGTCACCGGTAACAACTATCTGTACCTACAGCCTCTGGTCACAATGATAGCGGGATACTTCTTTTTGGGAGAAAATATTTATTTCCTCGGCTACGTGGGGTGCATTCTTATAATAGGAGGCCTGATATTCATCGACAAATGCCAGGACATCAAACTTAAGCTCCGTAAACAATAAACAAGGCCCCTTCCTGAGGGGCCTTGAATCGTATATCATGAATTTCTGAAATCCCTGGGTGACATACCGGTGAATTTTTTGAAATATTTCCCGAAGAACGACTGTGTCGGAAACTTAAGTTCGGCGGCAATTTCCTGAATATTCAGATTTGACGATTTCAACATCACCTTGGCCTCAAGAATCACGAAACGTTCTATCCATTCCACTGCTGTATAACCTGTCTGCGCCTTGACCGTCCGCGACAGATGCTTTGGCGACACCTCCATTTTTTTCGCGTAAAAATCAAGAAAACGTTCCGTGCGGAAATTCTCCTGGGCGAGAGCGAGAAACTGGTCGGAAAGACGACCCTGGCGAGTCACTATCTCCTCCTGATATGGTTCATAACATTTGTAAACTGTCTGGAATATGAAGCCCACCATCTTGAACAACAAAGCCTTCGAAGCGTAAGGATTGTCATGCATCTTCAGTATCTGCCTTATTTCCTTACAAAAACGGATATACTCAGGCAGCCCGTCCTGAGGAATCGAAGCCACGGGATGACGCGTCGACAATGAATATATAGGGGTGTCGTTGATGAACATAAACACATTCTCCCTGAAACGTTTGGACATCACTATGACCGTGGCCTTGAAATCAGGACTTATATATGTAGGCTGCAATATGTGGTTGCCGCGCACTATCACCAGACTCGGAGCCTTAATATCATGGGATATCAGATTGATGTCACCCCGGGCTTCTCCCTGCGTGACTATTATCCAGGTAGTGGCTTCGAATTTAACCGGCTCCGTGATGAACTTGAACATCGTAGGATCAACATCTTCCGACATCCAGAAATCTTCCTCCAATATTTTTGCCAGAGAATCCGGCAAATCGAGTCTGTAATGATATTCTCCCCTCATTGGTCAGTTGTCGTTTATAGTATTTGAAGTTGCAAAATTAGTCATTTTTGACCAAATTACAACAATTTTCACAACATATATTGTTAAATATGTTAATTTATTACCCAACATGTCCCTATTTGACCAATTTTATAAAATAATGAACGATTCCTTAGTAAATAGAGGCTGTATATTGTTATAAAAATGAAGCCATCAACCACAGATCGAATACCACATGGAGATATTGATATACATATCGCTTGGTGCGCTTGCCGCACTGATAGGGATGATTCTCTATACCGATGATTTTAAGCCGCCGGTACGTCCCGCGACTTCTTTCAACAACAATCCGGAAAAACGTACGGAAGAACTCATAGGACATGACGCATATGTCAAGATGATTGAGCGCGTGGATAAACTTATAGCCGATCATAAAGAAGACGGATGCACTATTATAAACATCACCTCCGGAAGCAACGACCGCGACGCCATGCATGAGCTGCATCATCTGCTTCCGGGAGAGCCTTTGGAGATGAGCAAATATCTTGAAGACGGCATGGAATGCATCGGAGTATATTCACGTGGAATGCGGGTCGGAAGCCTTATGCTCAAAGATGCCGCCGATTATCTTGAGACCGCACGAAACCATGACGTCACCGGCATATATGTAGCGCGGCAGGACTGCTATGAAGATTACTCACACCTTGACCTCGGAATTATCGTTTACTTCCGGACAGTTCCTACATCCGGATGTAAAATGATATTCAGTGATCTGAAAGCGCACATGACAGGTCTGCACCATTCGCAAGATTCTCCCGGGATCAACTTTTTTCAAAATTAAATCCGTCTGACGCAAAAAGTCTGCAGGAAAATCATTATATTTGCAACTTAAACGGCCTATGTCTAACTGCCGTCCCAAACAAAAAACAGATGCAGACTGAAAATAAAACCTATAGCTATCAGGAGGCCTATGACGCCTCGCTACAGTATTTTAACGGCGACGAACTTGCCGCCCGAGTATGGGTCAGCAAATATGCCCTGAAAGATTCCGACGGAAAAATCTACGAACAGACCCCGACCGACATGCATCACCGCATAGCCCGCGAGATTGCACGCATCGAAGCAAAATATCCCAATCCCATGTCGGAAGATGAAATATTCGGATTGCTTGACAAATTTAAATATGTGGTTCCACAAGGCTCCCCTATGGCCGGTATAGGCAACAATCTGCAGGTAGGTTCCCTGTCGAACTGTTTCGTGATCGGCCTTGACGGACATCCCGATTCATACGGAGGCATCATCCGTATCGACGAGGAGCAGGTGCAGCTTATGAAACGCCGCGGCGGTGTAGGCCATGATCTTTCGCACATCCGTCCTAAAGGCAGCCCGGTCAAGAACTCCGCCCTTACTTCCACAGGTCTCGTGCCGTTCATGGAAAGATATTCCAACTCCACGCGCGAAGTGGCGCAGGACGGCCGACGCGGAGCTCTGATGATGAGCGTGTCAATCAAACATCCCGACGCCGAGGATTTCATTGACGCGAAAATGGAACAAGGAAAGGTGACGGGGGCCAATGTTTCCGTCAAAATCGACGACGATTTCATGCGCGCCGCCACCGAAGGCCGTGAATACACCCAGCAGTTCCCCACCAAAGGTGACAATCCTAAAGTATCCAAAAATATCGACGCCGCCCAATTATGGAATAAAATCACACACAACGCCTGGAAATCGGCCGAGCCGGGTGTGCTGTTCTGGGATACGATCCTGCGCGAGTCGGTGCCGGACTGCTACGCCGACCTCGGTTTCGAGACTGTCTCCACAAACCCTTGCGGAGAGATTCCCCTTTGTCCTTACGACAGCTGCCGCCTTGTGGCCGTCAACCTATTCAGCTATGTGCGCAATCCCTTCACACCGCAGGCTGAATTCGATTTTGATCTGTTCCGCACGCACGTGGGCAAGACGCAAAGGATATTGGACGACATCATCGATCTTGAAATGGAAAAGATCGACACCATAATCGCGAAAATAGAGACAGATCCGGAAACCGCGGAAGTCAAAGAGACAGAACTCAATCTATGGAAAAAGATTCGCTCCAAGACACTGATGGGACGCCGCACGGGCGCCGGGACAACCGGCGAAGGCGACATGCTTGCCGCCCTTGGTCTGCGTTACGGATCGGACGAGGCCACAGCTTTCTCCGTGAGCGTTCATCGCGAACTCGCCCTCTCGTATTACCGCGCGTCTGTGGATATGGCCGAGGAACGCGGAGCGTTTGAAATCTATGATTCCAAACGGGAGGGAAACAACCCCTACATACAGCGTCTCCGTGAAGCGGATCCCACTCTCTA
>USIY01000205.1 GCA_900554845.1 uncultured Bacteroidales bacterium
ATCCTATATAGTATAAATCAAAGTCAAAATTCGATTTGTATACATATGGGAAAGTAAATATATAGCCATGATTCAGTTAGTCGAGAAAAGAGATGGCCGAGTTGTTGGATACAACGAGGAAAAGATAAAAGCCGCAATACGTAAAGCGATGCTCACCACAGAGCGTGGCGAAGATGAAGCGCTGATTCAAAAGATCAGCGATAAAATAGGTATGACGGGAAAGCAGCGCATGACAGTTGAGGAGATCCAGGATTGTGTAGAGCTGGAGCTCATGAAGTCGGCACGCAAGGATGTTGCGAAGAAGTACATCCAATATCGCGACCAACGGTCAATAGCCCGAAAAGCGCGTACGCGTGATATGTTCCTTGAGATTATTGAAGCAAAGAACAATGACATCACGCGTGAAAACGCCAACATGAACACTGATTCTCCTGCGGGAATGATGATGAAGTTCGCATCAGAAAGCACAAAGCCTTTTGTAGATGATTATTTGCTTTCTCAAGATGTTCGCAATGCTGTAAGAGGCAATCTCATTCATATCCATGACAAGGATTATTATCCCACAAAATCATTGACATGCGTGCAGCATCCTCTTGACAGAATTCTGCAGAGAGGATTTGTGGTTGGTCATGGTGAATCAAGACCGGCCAAGCGTATCGAGACCGCCTCAGTGCTGGCATGCATATCTCTTGAGACTGCTCAGAACGAAATGCACGGAGGACAGGCAATTCCTGCATTTGACTTTTATCTCGCCCCCTTTGTCCGCAATTCGTATGTGGAGGAAATAAAGAATCTTGAGAATCTCACTTGTAAAGATTTGAGTTCCCTTTACAATTCGGAAATCGCCGATTATATAAAGAGGGATCTGGAAGGTCTTGAAGGAGATGACCGTATGCGCCAGCATGCCATCAACAAGACAGTAGACCGTGTGCATCAGGCAATGGAGGCTTTTATTCATAATATGAATACTATCCATTCTCGTGGAGGCAATCAGGTGGTATTTTCAAGCATAAACTATGGAACCGATACCTCTGCCGAGGGGAGATGCGTAATCCGGGAGCTGCTGAAGTCCACATACGAAGGTGTAGGACATGGATCCACAGCTATATTCCCCATTCAGATATGGAAAAAGAAACGAGGAGTGAGTTATTTGCCGGAAGATCCGAACTATGATCTGTATAAGATGGCATGTCGAGTATCTGCGCGCCGATTCTTTCCGAATTTCCTCAACCTTGATGCCAGCTTCAATAAAGACGAAGCATGGGATGCCAATGATCCTCGTAGATTCGAGCATGAAGTGGCAACTATGGGATGTCGTACGCGTGTATATGAAAATCGCTTTGGCGAGAAGACAAGCATAGGGCGAGGCAATATCTCGTTCACAACTGTAAATATTGTGCGTATAGCCCTTGAGGTGATGCATATAGAGAATCAAGAAGAGAGAATAAACGCATTTTTCAGCAGATTTGACGAGATTCTCGACTTGACCGCGCGTCAGCTTGACGAACGTTTTCAATTCCAGAAAACTGCGTTCGCAAAGCAATTTCCACTTGTGATGCGAGTGCTGTGGAATCATGCGGATTCATTAAAGCCTAACGACACTATAGAGAGCGTCATCAATCAGGGAACTCTTGGCATAGGATTCATCGGTTTGGCAGAATGTCTGATAGCCTTGACAGGCAAACATCATGGAGAATGCGAGGAATCTCAGAAACTTGGCCTTCGCATAATTACGCATATGCGAGACAAAGCGAACGAATATTCTGAAAATTACAGGCATAATTATTCCGTGCTTGCCACTCCGGCCGAAGGTCTGTCAGGACGTTTCACAAAGATCGACCGCAAGACATTCGGTGTGGTGCCCGGTGTTACGGATAAAGATTATTACACCAACTCAAATCATGTGCCGGTGTATTATCATTGTTCTCCCCGGCATAAAGCCAAGATTGAGGGACCGTATCATGACCTGACGCGCGGAGGACATATTTTCTATGTTGAGATTGACGGTGACGCCACTCATAATGAAGAATCCATTATGCAGATTGTCGACATGATGGATCAGTACAATATCGGTTATGGATCTGTAAACCATAATAGGAACCATTGTCCTAACTGTGGATATGAGAATGCCGAAAAAAATGTTGAGTTCTGTCCTAAATGCGGAGGAAAGTTTGAGACTATCCAGCGTATCACAGGATATCTTGTCGGAACAACGGACCGTTGGAACAGTGGCAAACTCGCCGAACTGCATGACCGCGTAGTTCATAAATAAAATGGAAGAATCTGGAAAACTTCGTGTCCTGGACATTGTCCGGGGCACGACAGTTGACGGTCCCGGCTTCCGCACGTCGATCTATCTTGCCGGCTGCCGTCATCAATGTCCCGGATGCCATAATCCGGAGTCTTGGGATTTTTCCGGAGGAGAGGAAATGTCTTTCGATGAAATCATGGATGTGGTACGTGAGGAGGATTTTGACGTTACATTCAGCGGAGGGGATCCCATGTATCATCCCGAAGAGGTCGCCGCATTGAGCAAGATGATACATGATTTGGGACATACGGTGTGGCTTTTTACAGGTTTTACATGGGAAGAACTTATAAAGTCTCAAAAATTTTTGATGGTTTTGCAGGAAATTGACGTTATAGTAGATGGACCGTTCGTTGAATCGCTGCGGGATGCCGATTTATTATTCCGAGGCAGTTCAAACCAACGTATAATAGATGTGAAACGAAGTTGTACGTCGGGTAAAGTGGAAGAATGGCATCGATGAAATATGATTGAAGATCTACAACTGCGACTAAAACCAGAAGAAGCCGGCACTCCCGAACGACTGATAAAGGCCGTTCGGGGTGAACTGCGTAAAGGAGTCAGGATAAATGATTACCGCGTGATTCGTCGATCCATAGACGCACGAAAACGACAGATATATATAAATCTGACTGTCAGAGTGGCTTATGACAATGACAATAAGGTGACGGCTATGTATACCCCTGTTGAATTTCAACAGGCACAAGGGTCCGCTAAGAGAATTATAATTGTGGGAGCCGGGCCGGCCGGTCTTTTTGCCGCATTGGAAGCATTGCGCCATGGAGTAAAACCGATATTGATAGAGCGTGGATACGATGTCGATACCAGACGTAGAGATATAGCGCAAATAAGTCGGGAAAAGTGTATAAATCCGAAATCCAACTATTGTTTTGGTGAAGGAGGAGCCGGGGCTTACAGCGACGGGAAATTGTACACACGCAGCAAAAAGCGTGGCAATGTAAGAGAAGTTCTGGAGTTGCTTGTACAGCATGGCGCGTCCGAAGAGATATTGATAGACGCGCATCCTCATATCGGTAGTGATAAATTGCCTCACGTAATACGCAATATCAGGGAAACAATACGCAATAATGGTGGTGAAGTCCATTTTGACACTTGTGTTCTCGGACTGGATATAAAAGAAGGAAAGGTTGAGGGAGTAAAGACAACCAAGGGAGATTTTAGCGGTGATGCCGTGGTGATAGCCACGGGACATTCGGCCCATGACACGTTCCGGGCATTGCATAGACAGGGGTTGCCAATGGAGGCAAAGGGAATCGCTGTAGGAGTACGTCTGGAGCATCCCCAGGAAGTTATAGATAAAATTCAATATCACAATTCCGCTGGCCGGGGTAAATACTTGCCGCCGGCCGAATATAGTTTTGTGACTCAATGTAACGGGAGGGGAGTATATTCTTTCTGTATGTGCCCCGGAGGTGTCGTGGTTCCCGCCGGCAGTTCGGAACATGAGCTTGTAGTCAACGGTATGTCGGCGTCGGCACGATCGGGAAAATTGGCGAATTCCGGTATGGTAGTGGAGATACATCCCGGAGATTTTCCGGAATTCTCAGATGACGGGCCAATGGAAATGCTTGAGTTCCAAGAAAGTCTGGAACATCGTTTTTATAAAGCATGCGGGGACAGCATTGTGGCGCCGGCGCAACGAATGACAGACTTTGTGGATGGTCATGTCTCAGAGTCGCTGCCCGCAACCTCCTATGCTCCCGGAGTGCAAAGCATGGATTTTAATAAGCTTCTTCCCGACTTCATAGCCGGCAGATTGGCTGAAGGATTTCGAGAATTCGGGAAAAAGGCGCGCGGCTTCATGACTCCCGAAGGGATAATGTTGGGATTGGAATCAAGAACAAGTTCTCCCGTCAGGATGATTCGGAATTCCGAAACACTCAACAGTATCGGATTTGACAACGTTTTTCCTGCGGGAGAGGGAGCCGGCTATGCCGGTGGAATTGTATCGGCCGCCATGGACGGAATGAAGTGCGTTAAATCCTGGGTGGACAGTATGAACAAAAATGTTAATTAGTGATTTGAAAAGAAAATCCTGACAATATGCCTGTTATATTGAATATTGAAACTTCGGCGAGCGCGTGCAGCGTTGCGATCAGCGCTGACAGTTGTGTTGAATGGAGCGCGGAAGAACTTGAACCGATGAATCAAGCGACACGGCTTGCTC
>USIY01000206.1 GCA_900554845.1 uncultured Bacteroidales bacterium
AAGCCTTGAAAGAACTCTTATAATAAAATTTTCGAAAGAAATTTAAACAGTTTCTTAATTCTCGGAGATGATATAGTTAATCTGTTTCAATTCCTCTTCGGAAAATGACAGGCCGTCGATTGCCTTAAGATTGTCGTTCAATTGTCTTACCGACGAGGCCCCTATAATGACCGACGTCACCCTTTTGTCAGTAAGAATCCATGCGAGGGCCATCCGGGCCAATGTCTGTCCTCGTTTAGCTGCAAGTTCGTTCAATTGCCGCGCTTTTGAGATCTTTTCATCAGTAACTTGTGAAAGCTGGAGAAAGCCCGTGGTTTTGGCCGCACGGCTGTCAGCCGGAATGCCATGGAGATATTTGTCGGTCAGCAGCCCTTGCGCAAGAGGGGAGAATACCGTTATTCCGCTCCCGTTCGCCGCCGCTACACCGAAATTCTCTTGGGCGGAGGCGGTGTCGAACATCGAATAGCGGTATTGGCTCACCAGACAAGGCACCTTCGCCTCGGCAAGCAGACGGTAGGCAAGCTCCTGTTCTTTCGGAGGATATTTCGATATGCCGACATACAATGCCTTGCCGCTGCGCACTATGTCGATCAAAGCCTGCATTGTTTCCTCAACGGGTGTCACTCCGTCGTACCTGTGGCTGTAGAACACATCGAAGTATTCGAGGCCCGTCCTTTTCAGACTGGCATTACATGAGGCGATCAGATTCTTCCGTGACGAATTGCCGCCATATACCCCGGGCCACATGTCATGTCCTGCTTTGGATGAAATGAACAATTCGTCACGATGTGTCGCCAGATCGTCCCTCAGGACTTTGCCAAAAGTGATTTCGGCGCTTCCGGGGGAGGGCCCGTAATTATTTGCAAGGTCAAAATGACAGATGCCCTTGTCAAAAGCCGTCAACAACATATCGCGAGATGTGTTGAAATCATCCACATCGCCGAAATTATGCCAAAGGCCCAATGATATTACCGGCAATTCAATGCCGCTGTGTCCGCAACGTCTGTAAAGCATAGTATTTTGATATTATAAGAAAACAACTTTGTTAAGGTTCGAGGAGTATGGAGTCGAGGTAGAGACAAGATGTGTAATGGGTGATGGTGTTGTCGCACGGGTCGCCTGTCGAATCTATGGTTTTCCAGTCCGGACACGGTAGATCAAGAGCGTTTTCTTCTTGAAGATTATAGACAAGCTCTTCTATTTTGCGTGTAAATTTGATCTCATGTCCATCGATAGTGCCCGAATAGAACGTCACCACGGTGGGAGGAGCCATGAAGGGATGCAACAGCACCGTTTGCATCACCACTTTCTTTCCGTCCCTGTACAGATTGACCGAGATTATATCCTCGCCACGGTCTTCGTATGTTATCCTCCCGGTATATTCCTTATTAAAAACATCTTCGGGAATGCGCAGCCTGTCAATGTCGAGATATTCAACCTTACTGTCAGGATCTTCGGGATGATGAAGCGTAACGGAGTTTTTGGTCTTGTCATAGGTAATGATATAGTCAGTAACCATATTCGTCCTTTCCTCTCCGTCATCAGTGTATCCGCTACCGGTGACCTTAACTTTATCTCTCAATATTTCCGGTGTTGAAAATTTTAAAAAGGAACTTCCCCCTTGGTCGTCCCAGGAAGACATATATCCAAAAGGCGCCTCGACGCCATTCTCCAAATCATTCGCGGCAAGCGTTCCGTTGAAATTCAGCCTTACATATTCCCCGGCATATACTTGTCCTCCGTCAGCGTATTCTATATCCCATTCCCCGTCGGGAACAGGACACGAGGAGAGGGAGGCTGACTGTTCCTTGAAGTCCTTGCCTTCGTCAAGACTTTTCAAGGGAGTGTTCTTGAAAACATCGGCCAACACAAGGCCGGGCGCATAACCGACATTAGCGGCATTCCTTACCGATACGAGCGCTTTGTCGTTGCTGAAGGCAAGTTTTGAGAGAGTGACCTTGGAGTTATTGAAATCGATCTCTTCAAGCTTCGGGCAGTCTTCAAAAGCCCCTGACCCTATTTGGATCTCAGGGGACGAGACCGTTACATTCCTCAACAACCAGCTGCGTTTAAAAGCTCCTACTCTGATGATACGCAGCCCCGCCGGCAACACAAGTTCATGAATATGATTCCCTGTAAATGCTCCCAGTCCGATTTCCGTAAGCGTCGAAGGAAATTCCACTGAATGCACAGTGACAAAAGAATTTCCTTTAAAAAGACTGCAATTATCGAAGTTATAATTTCCTATCGCGGTTATTCCCTCTCCGATGACTATTTTGTTGATCTTCCCTTCATATTCTTTTTTTCTCCAATATTTGGGTTTGTCGAACTCAAAATCAGGCATAGTCCCCGTACCCTGTATACGCAAAGTTCCATCCTCGGAGACTTCCCAACTGATTGAGGACGTAAGTTTCTGTTCTTTTGCATTTATACTTCCCGTGATGAAAGTGATAAAAGCGATAACGGCTAAAAGTCCAACAAGAGAGATTTGTTCTTTCTTCATATGGCTATATGTGGAATTTGTGTCATTTCCGCGTAAAGTTAGCAATAATTCCTGAAAAAGATTACATTGGCTTCATTTTTATGCACTTTGGATTAATCATTATTTATGTCCTTTGGATTAAATTATAGAATATCACTCCGACCATGATAGCAGCAATCGAAAAAATCAATTAAAAAGAAAAAACCATGAGTGGATTATTATGTTCCTTTGCAATGTAAACATTCACACGAAATAGAGAAATGAATATGACAACTCCACTTATGATCTGGTGCCTGGTTGTAGGCATCTTTCTCGTAGTATTGCTGGTCACGGCCGTTCTGGCGCCACACCGTCACCGTAGCCATCACACTCATATATTTGGGTTCAGCACTGAGCGCGAGGAGTTTTTCGTGCCCGGTGATCCAACAGGAAAGGAACCTGACTATAATGATGACTGACAATACAACAAACGTAACAGCCTCGAGGCTGTGTGCGTTTCTGTCCCGCTATGCCGCGGCGATGCTGGGTTGCGGAGCAACGTGCATACGTCTGACACGAAACGTTGACCGCATAGCGGCCGTTATGGGTATGAAGGTCGAGATCACGATAATGCCGCGCCACATCCACCTCTCGGTGATCAATCCTGACACCGGAGAACTACTCACCACTATCGAATCGATGTCCAAATGCGGCATCAGTTTCAATGTCAACACCCGTCTGAGCCAACTGAGCTGGGAGATAGCCGACGGTAAAATAGGGCTTGACGCGGCGGAAAAGCGGTTTGACGAGATAATGTCCCACGACTCGCAGAATCCGGTTGCCGTACTGGTCCTCGCGGCCCTCGCGAATGCCTCGTTCTGCCGTCTTTTCGGCGGTGATGCCGTTGCTATGGCTGTGGTGTTCATAGCCACTGCGGCAGGGTACTACATCAAGCAACTGATGCTTGCGAAGAGATGCGACCTGAAGGTAACGGTGTTTGTCTGCGCCTTCGTGTCATCGGTGATAGCGGCGACGGACTCGCTGTTCGCCCTCGGAGGCACCCCCTCCATCGCCATAGCCACAAGCGCCCTCTATCTTGTGCCTGGAATACCCTTCCTCAACTCTTTCAGCGATATGCTCTATCGCCACTACATCTGTTCGTTCAGCCGATTTCTCGACGCCACGGTCATCACCTGCTGCCTGTCAGCGGGTTTGTGTCTGGGAATGCTGCTGATGAAAGCCGATATGTTTTAAACTATTTAAACTATGGATATTCTTTCGGATGCATTGTTTGCGGCGATAGCCGCAATAGGCTTCGCCGCCATCAGCAGGCCGCCGCGCAGAGCCTACTTCTACTGCGCGATAGTTGCGGCGATAGGCCATTCGGCCCGCTATATACTCATGAATCCCGACATCTGCGGAATGAACATCATAGGGGCAAGCTCAATCGCGGCTTTGGCCGTGGGGATATTCGCCGTGCTTCTGTCCCCGCTTTCAAAGATGCCGGCGGAGACATGCTTTTTCCCCGCCCTGCTCCCCATGATTCCCGGAATGTACGCCTACCGCAGCTTCGGTGCGCTCGCCCTCTGCCTCCTGCATCCTGACGAAGATGCGTTCGGACATTACTTCTATCTGTTCGCGAGCAATGCTTTCACCTGCTGTTTCGTGCTTCTCGGCATGGTGATCGGAGCGACCCTGCCTATATTTCTTCTCAAAAAAATATCGTTTCAAGCCACGCGATAAACGGATTTTGTTTATATTTGCGAGGAACTTGTTTCCACTTAAAACCAGACCGATGGAACTACGTCAACTAAATTATTTCGTCAAGGTGGCGGAGACCCTGAGCTTCTCGGAGGCGGCCAGAAACGTCTGCGTGACGCAAAGCACCCTCTCGCAGCAGATACGCACTCTCGAAGGAGAGCTCGGCACGGCATTGTTCGTGCGCGACAGCCATAACGTGGACCTCACGGAAGCGGGCCGCGAACTGCTGCCGTATGCCCGCCAGACGCTGATTGCGGCGGCACAGTGCGAGAGC
>USIY01000207.1 GCA_900554845.1 uncultured Bacteroidales bacterium
GGAACTCACGGATTAAGAGAGTGTAAATAATATCTTTGGAGGGTGTATCTGATTGAGATGCACTCTCTTATATTATTTTGAGGGACCCCGGGTTATATGGTTGTAAACGGCGGCGGAAATTCTGGCTATGGCTTCCGCGGCCGCCGTCTCGTCGCCTTTAAAATCCTTCACGAATACCGCAAGGGTATAGTGATGTCCGTCGGGGAGACTTACGTAAGCCACGTCGTTGTGGGCTGCGAGCACTCCCCCTTCGGAGTAGCCTGAGCCGGTCTTATGCGCGATTTTTACCCGGGGCTTGTTGAGCAATGGAGCGGCAATACGGTCGTTGCCTGTCCTGCACTCTCCGAGCGCACGCTTGATGAAATCCTGTTTCCCTCGGCTCACAAGACTGTCGGCGAAAAGACGCTCCATCAGCAGCGCCGCACCGAGAGGGGACGAGGAGTTGACATATGCCCTGGCATGGTCGGCCGACATTTCCTCCTCCGTATATTCGATGCGGAAACTGTCCCGGGGTATAAGCGTGGCGATATATCCGTCCGTAACCTCTGTACCCACAAGCCGCCGGAACATCAGGTTGCTGGCGTTGTTGTCGCTACTTATGAGAGTATAACGCAAGAGCTCTCTGACAGGCAAAATGAATTCCTGTTCAGCATGTTCCTTGGCCATCGGACTCCACGTATGCGGATTCAACTCTCTCCTTGTTATCGTCATGGCTGAATCCAGCGAAAGACCCTTTTTGTCGAAATCATGGCATACGGCCAACGCCTGATGGAGCTTGAACACACTCATCATCGGATACTTGTTCTCATCATTCACACTTACCCTGTCTTTGCCGTCGATAATCACGGCCACACCTATCTCACCGGGATAATCCGCCGCGATACGCTTTATGGTGTCGCTCAACGCCCCGTTGCGATACGTTGTCCGTTCCACAGCTTTCCCGTTGCCGTGACATGACAGCAACACTACTGCCATAAGACCCATGACTATCCATAAAAAGCCGATATATATTTTCCTGTCCTGCATTGTTGATTTTTTTAATTTAGGCAAAAATACTAAAATCCGGAATCGCCGCCAAAATTCGGGTTCTAAATCTTATAAAAAGGCCAAGGAGACAGCGCACCATAAGTTGCCCTATTTTATCTTAATTTTTGCAGAATGTGTCCGTTTTTGCCCTATTTGTAAATTATTTTATGATTTATTTGTGAATTTAATTTAAATTATATTATATTTGCAGTGCAGTTTATGTCACGTCGGCGATTCCCGCAGGATCCGACAAGACTAATGTATGTAACCATAATTAAGAAAGCGTTATCCACACTGACTCTTGACCGTTTGAAACTCTCGCAGACACAAGTTGAGGCTCCGGACTGTTCATCTTGATACAGGTTGAAAGTCCCGCTTCGGCTACTATGCCGGAAAGATCTTTCGGCTGGACCGGACACGATACAGATTCCTACGCTTTTCATATCCACCACTAACCCAAAAGCCTAAGAGGGGATGACAGAGGCGAAATGTCCATATATGTTTTCTCTTATTCGAGAATATCTGGAATTTGTCCAGATGGCGTACCTCACATGGCCGGAGAATCACAAAGGATTGTTCTTCCGGGGCCATGCCGATGAGAAATGGCAGCTTTTGCCCTCATCCATGCGGAAGGACATCCGAGGAGTGTTCCCCAGCGAGAAGGAGCTGATCCTCGATTTCCGACGAGTGTCCGTAACGGAAGTGGATTCCCGGCTGAAAGTGGAGAACATGCTTGTCGAGATGAAGCATTACGGCTTTCCCACACGGATGCTCGACTGGACAATCAGTCCGCTGAACGCACTCTACTTCGCCTGTCAGGACAGCTACGGCGACCGCATGGGCGCAAACACCGACGGCCTGGTCTGCGCGTTGAATCCCTGGGAGGCTTACAGGAGGATTAAGGTGCGACTTATGCCTCATCCTGAATTGATCGATATTCTTAAGGAAGCGCGCCTGTTGCTTGCCAAAGGATGGAGTTATGAGAAAATACGGATATTCATAGAAAGAAAATACGATTATGTAATCAGCGGCGACACGCTGAGGGTGCCCGTGCCCTTCGTAGGAAGGTACATTGTGGACAGTGCCGTAACATCCAGAAACTGCTATGTGCTCTGGGGTGACGGCGACAACCATTACTATTCTCCGTCATTGTATACATCCCTTGAGAAATTTTCCGAATACGACGGCTGCATGCTGCAGTTCAGGATACCGTATGAAAAGAAAGCGGCGCTCCTGACAATTCTGCGTCAACTCGGAGTGGACAACTTCACTATCTTTCCGGACAGATCGGGCGTGCGGAAAGAAATCGCGGAAACAGGCAGTCTTTTCAACTACCGATAGTCCATCATAGAGATGTGCTCCGTCAGAAACGTCATAGCCCGTTTCGGAAACAAGTGGACATTCCTTACCATGCTTATCATCGGCGAGCAGAGTGGACGCAGACAAACATAAAAAGGTGATGACCCTCCGCAAGAATTACTAAGAAACAGTGACAGACGCAGACTAGTCGGCATATGCGCGGATAGGATTTCTGAATACCGGATTTTATTGTTAAATTTGCAAAACCTTAGGAAGGAGACGCCGAGAATCCTGCGCGTACAGATCAGCCGATTGCTTGCAGCCCTCGAACAGGATAACTAAATTACAGTCTGTCATGAACTGGATTATTCTTATCTTAGCCGGGCTCATGGAAGTCGGCTTTACGTTTTGTCTTGGAAAGACTAAGACCGCCACCGGACAGGAACTCACGTGGTGGTGGCTGGGATTCCTTGCCGCACTGTCATTAAGCATGTATCTTATGGCCAAAGCCGCCGAGCGCCTTCCTATCGGCACGGTCTACCCCGTATGGACCGGTATCGGGGCTGTGGGCGCCGTGATTGTCGGCATCGTGTTCTTCCACGAACCTGCGACATTCTGGAGAATATTCTTCATCACCACCCTTATCCTGTCGATAATAGGGCTTAAAGTATTGGCATGAGCCGGGAATCCGGCGCGTGAGAAAGTATTTGACTTTCACTTATGGAATTTTCATGCCGAGATCATTCCGCACACAAAGAAGGCGGTTTTGCAACCGCCTGTTTTTAGCCGGAGGTGTGAAAACCTCCTTGGCGAAACTTTCCACCTCCGGCCTTTACCATGTTACGATAGAGTGTGTTCCGAGGAACTGCTCAGTTTCTCATTCCGGACGGACACATTTGACGGGAGAATTGTCCGTGGCTGTAGAGTCTTGAGGTTCGGGACCTGTCAGCTTGAAGGTTATCGGCAGGTTAAAATATGAGGCAACTTTCTTGCCGTTGTTTTCAGCGGGCTCCCATTTAGGCATGGCCATAATTACGCGCACGGACTCATTGTCAAGAGAAGGCGACACTTTCTTGATGACAGTGGCATCGGAAATGCTGCCGTCAGTGTTGATTACGAACTTTACTATTACCATGCCCTGCACATTGTTTTTATGTGCATCTTCCGGATAACGGATATTCATGCTGAGCCAACGCATCAAGGCTGGAGTGCCCCCAGGAAATTCCGCTTGCTTTTCAACGGCCACATATACTTCCTCCGGCTTTTCTTCAACCGGCTGTGGCGCTGCTTCAGGTTCTGCGGACGGTGCCATCTCCACCGACGAGGGTTCTGAAGTCTCGGCAGCCTCCATGACCCGATTATCGCTCTGAACTTCCCCCTCGCTAGTTGAGGCGGCATCCGCATAAAGCGACAACGACTCGACCGCAGTTTCCGGATTTTCTAAATTTTTACTAACTTTGCGTGTGGATTCCACCAAAGTAGCTCCGGAAGCGTCGGTTATGATCGACGCCACCGCCGGCACTGATACCACGGCCACACCGATGGCCAAGGCAGGAAAGAGCGCAAGGGCGCCGATTTTTCCCGCCAATCTTGTTTTTGACTGGTACATCATAGTTATACGTTTTTGAAGGTTACTGTGATTCAAACTGTTGGCAAGTGACGGCAATCGCGCGCCAGCAGTTTTCTTTATCAATAGCATTTGATATTCCTTAAGATTTGCCCCCGATTCAACCACCGCCTCATCGGCTTCATATTCGTGAACGGTTTTAAGCTCGTCGATCATAAGCCACGACACCGGATTATACCATACGAACATGGCGTACAGCTGCGCGATGAAAATGTCCATGCTGTGGCATGCGGCAAGATGCCGCAATTCATGGACCATCACGGCACCGGATTCATCCGCGTCGTCCCCTTTGCCCACAACTATATACCTTCGCCAACTGAAAGGCGAGATCCCGGCATTGTCCACAATCACGAGGGTATAACCGTTTCTTTGCTCCTTACGGCCCGTCCGGATGATATGGACAAGTCTGATATAAGACCATAAGAACCTCAACATCGTGACCGCTACACCGACAATGTAGATCCAGAGCACCACCCGCATCCAGACAGGCGCCGCGGACTCTATCATTCCTCCTGTAAGCGGGCCTATCGATATAT
>USIY01000208.1 GCA_900554845.1 uncultured Bacteroidales bacterium
ACAATATTTTTAATGAAATAAATTCAGAGACAAGTATCTGCTCTCCGATTATAGACTATGACTGCGCCACTGCCATCGACCCGATGATTGTGCAGACCGTGGCGCGCAATGTTCAGGATGTGAAGACCATGACTTCCAACTCGCTTGCCGAGATGTCGGAGCTCATGACTCACTCCGTGGAGAAGAACAGCACCGGTCTTAAAGGCGGTAAGAAGACAATCATGAGGTTCGAGGACCAGGCTGGAAAGACCAAAGTGGATGAGACCGGCTTTGCCTACATCAACTTTCAGCGCCTGTCGGCATGTTCGTCATTGGATATCTCGAAAGTTATGTTCTGGATTAATGCCCGCTATCTCGAGATCCTGACGCCGGAGTTCAGAAAGCAGTATGAAGCAATCATCGCCAACCCGACAAGGGAAAATGTTTTTAAACTCTTCAAAGATTTCGGCACCCATATAGTGTCGTACGTCGATCTCGGCGGGAGCATGGACATTGCGGTTTCTTTCAACAAGACAATGATTGGAACACTCAACATGCGCGCCGACGACTTCCGTCAGTACTTCTTTAACAGCGAGCCTTCCGACTATACCCTCAACAATCAGATACAGGGTCTCTCGACTTCAGTGAGCAACAAAGGCACATTCAAAGTGTCGGGCGGAACCAAAGCCACCCGTGACGCTATTATAAATGACTGCAAGACTATGGGACATATCAATCCCGACCACATCTACCGCTGGACGCAGACACTGCCGAGACGTGACTTCATGAATCCGGAAGTCCTTGCGCTTTTGTCGCCCGTCAACGTGCAACTTGTGCCTATATGGTCTATATTTCCACAGAATCTTGCAAATCTTTTCTTTGAATGTGCCATTCAGGAATCGCAGAAATCGCCCAATGCCATTGACGATGCCAAAGCGGGTCTCGACAATTATGGCATTAGGCTTACCGGCGCCGACTTCATGAGCTTCAAGGATGATGCCAATGAATCGCTGGTGCGCGTGGTATATGCCAATCAGACTAATCTGGACAATGCGGGTCCAATTCTTGAAATCTGCAATGAATATGTACCTGTGCTCAAAGGCAACGAGCGCGTGACGGTGATATACCCGATCAATCACGGACGCCCTTTTCACGGCACAGGGCTTTATCCCGGCGACGGCAAAGGCTGCGGTCCGGCTTGGCTCACATTTTCCGAGGGGGATGTGTATGTATTGCCGATTGAAGGCACAAACTCCTACTCCCGAATCGACTCCGTATATTATCTTCATGGCAACATATACCTCACTTCGCTCGGACTTGATCTGAAACGCGACTTCAAGATGGGCTGGAAAGCCAAGGGAATCATCGGTCTCCCGATAGTGAAGATAGGCTCCGGCTATTGGTCGCGCCGCAACATCACCCAGTCAATCGCGTCAGGCAAGTATAGAGGCAGTCGTTTCTTTGGCCGAGAACATGAGATAAATGGAGAAGTGTGGGTGCAGGTCACAAGCGAGACCCATCACGAAAAGGCACCTGCCGGGGTAGGCAAAACGTTGGATGAGATTTACGGGCAACCTACCTTATGGTATTACCCGACAAATCACGACCGTGAGAATCTTGTGGAGTATGTCGGCTATGAGACACGCCATCTCCTCAAAGGTCAACTATCGGGATTCGATGCCCAGTATGAGGGTTTTTATGGAGACGGAGGCATTGACGGTGTCGGAGAGGTCAACTGGTATGAGTCGGCATCTGTGTTCAATACCCACAAGTGCTATCTGATTTTCAAGAACAGCATTGCCTCAACAGAGGGTACGGCTCTGGTCCTTGACGGAAATTACCGCTGGAACAAGGTCGAATTAGGCACCAAAAACAATTATTTCCCACTGAGGCTTTTCCGAACGAGCTATTATAAATATGACAATTACAACAAGGCAAACGACAATTATTAAAAATTAAGAAGATGAAAGTTTTACAACCACATACCGTAGCCGGATGGCTCGCAATATTTTTTATTGCGGCGGTGCTTACTGCATGTTCCGGCTCCAACGATATCCCAAACCCCGATGAGCCTCTGACCGGCGAGGAAGAATATATAGAAATGTCTGCCGAAAAGCAAATGCATTACCGTCTGCTCCGCACCTTCTATAACATCGGCGGCCAGACAGAATATCAACCGTCAAGGGGGATAGTGCTCGACGAGGCAAAGCCGAGCGAGAGAAGCTTAGAAAGTGAATCATACGAACTTGCGCTGAAAGATTTTGAAAGATTCCTTACGTCAACCGAAAATACCGGGGATTTTATCAAACGTGGTTCAAATGGCATAACTGTTTCACTCGACACCCTCGGAAGCGTGAAATTCTCACAGGCAAGCGGCAACGGTGTTGTAGCCAAGGCAGAGATAAGTCTAAATGGAGCGCCGGAATACACTATCCTCTACCGGCACGCGTCCTCGTTCGGCGACAATGAGCTGGATTTAAGAGATCAATATGCCCCTGGAGATTATGTATCATTCGAATGTCGTTTAGATCAGTTTACGGGATATTATGACGGGTCTTTAAAAAAACACAACAACGGTTATAAGACTTGCGGGAGGCGTGTACACGGTGTTGTTATAGAAGTTAAGGAAAATTATATGTATGTATTTACATCTCACACTCACAGCGATCGATATGAAGATCATTGGAAAGTTGCGTACCTTAATTATAATTGCGTGACAGATTGGGAATGGAGAGAAATCTATGATGCGTGGCATAAATATCGCGATGACTTCATCGATACCTATCATGGAGTTGACGGTTGGAGTGAAGCAGATGACCTCTATAGAATTATGGAAGGTAGTTACGGATATGACTTTGTGTGCGCGTTCGGTGATGATCGCGGCTTAGACCACAATTTATACTGTGCGCGCAATACCTTTTATAGCAAGACACTACGCATTAAAGTAGATGACCTGCGCAAGGGGATTACCACAACAGGAGACACGTGGAAAGCTTATCGAAAAGAGACTTATAGTGCACATTGCGGTTACTACTGGCTTTACCCTGTACATATCCACAATAATCCGAAATTATTATATCCTGTCAATTGATTATTATCAAGCAACTGTCAATGAGATTAAAACATGGAATAACATTTCTATCGCTTGTCGTCCTCATTGCCTCATGTTCAAGTAATGAGGATGAACCGTCTGTCGGCAACAGCAAACTGGCTGCTGACATAACCGTTGTGGCGCCACTGTCGGGTTTAGGCGACAACGGCTACAACGATCAGGCACTGTCCGGCATATTCGAGAGTGTCGGCAGCTCGGAAACCGAGGTGTCGATAATTCGTCCAAAGGATATCCGGCAGGCGGAGGCCGAGGTGACCGAGTGGTGCGCAAGCGATAACGGGAAACGTAAGCTGATTGTGCTGTCTGACAATGAGTACAGCGCAATAGCAGGTAAACTCACGCTCAAGGAAAGACAGAATGTACTGCTTTTCGAGAGTGACGGCAAGGGGATTCCCGATGATATTGCTACATTCCGCATATCCCGTTACGGCTCATCGTATCTGTCGGGCTGTCTGGCGCAGGGAAGCGCACAGGCACATATCGTAGGGGGAAGACGTGGAGATCCATCAGTCAGCGAGGCCGCTGCCGCTTTTGAAGCAGGCTACAAGGAGTCAAACCCCACGGGAGAAGTAACCACGCATTATCTTAGCGACACCTCGGCAGGTTGGGCGATGCCGGATAGCCTTTATCGCCTTGTGGCAGAATATCCGGACGATTTCTTTTTCCCGGTTGCAAAAGGAAGCAACGCCGGAATATTCAAATATTCGCGTGAGACACCGTTTGTGCTTCTGCTCATCGCCGGAATGGATGTGGACTGCTCACAGCTGAGCAAACGCGTCCCTTTCTCAGTGGTAATCGACGTGAAATCGGTAATCCGGGACTACATCAGCCGCTGGATTGCAGGCGAGGATATTTCAGGAAATCGCACGTTTGGAATGAGCGACGGCGTGGCGCAAGTGCGTCTCAGCACACTGTTCTATCAAATCAACGACGTCTGGGAAGCATATTACTCTAATCCTGATTATTGGCAAACTATTTATGACAAAGCTTATCCGGAAGCTCTGAGCAAGGAGGTGGAATATGAGGAATCTAAATAAAATACTGGCACTGCTTAGCTTAATACTCGTCTTAGGGCTAATCTCATGTTCTGATGAAGAGCATTTGGCGACCGGTGATTCGGAAACACGGCATAAGATAGCCGTAATCTGTCCGCAAGAATGGCGGGGAACATGGGAACAGACTGCAGAATGGGCACTCGGCAGCATTACCAAGGCGCAGAACGGTATGGCTGAGAGAATCGGTATGGATATCGAGTGGATTGACGAAGCGTGTGCAGATCTTGCCTCCCATGCCGGCAGGATAGCCAACAGCGGAGAGTATGCGCTTATTATAGGACCGGCACACTCGGCTGCGGCATATACCGTGGCGCGGCAGGTTGAAGG
>USIY01000209.1 GCA_900554845.1 uncultured Bacteroidales bacterium
TATCACCGTTAAGCAACGCATGCACGGCACGTTGGGAACCGCAGCCCGGACATTTCATGCCCGTAATGGTATGGAACAGACATTTAGGCATGAACGGGGATGCACCGGGATCAACCAACGCATAAAAAACAATAAGGACCACGGCTCCAGTCAGGATAACCGCAGTCCATATTCTTTTTCTCGACACTCCGGAGGCCATCCTCACATTCCCATACCGCTGCTTATAAGCATTAACGGCAGGTAAAGGGTATTGGTGATGACGCCAAGCACAACGGATGCAATAACCCAGATCTGCGCATTACGTGATGCCCGTTCCGCTCCGTCATAGTCGCCGCGATAATAGCGGGAGGCGACCTGCGTGCTGAACACCAGCGCCACAATTCCGGCTGCAAAACAGCACAGAAGAGTGGTCAATACCGACCAAAGAAGATAATTCTTGGGCATAGGGGGACGTCCTTCGTTCCGCACAGGTTGCTGGTAGGGCTGCTGATACTGCGGTTGCACCGTCGGCCCAAAGGAAGGTTCCGGTTGTACCGGTTGTTCCTGTCGCGGTTCATGGTCCGAAGGAGGAGGGGTGGGGGAGACGGCAAATTGCTCGCCCAACGCATTTGCCCACTGGCGTTCCGGACCGTAATCCGGGCATTCCTCCATCAGGCGGCGTGTGGCGGCGACTGCGTCCTCGCCCTCGGCGATGTACATGCAACGCACCGGGAAGTCCGGCGGCAACGGCTCCGAACGACCCTCCACAATAAGGAACACCACACCCTCGCGCGCAAGAGCGTCGGCCAAAGAAGCCCGATCAGCCTTCGCCAGTTCCTGAGGAACAACCCCTATCCGGTACCGGCTCCCGCGGTTGAGAGTTTCCATCATCTCAGTCGCTATCGGCGCCGAGCCATCCGTCAATATCGCTATCCGTTTCAATGTCAATTGTATATTTAGCGCCTCAGGTTTATTTAACCTTCAGCAGGTTGTGGTTTTTCTTCCCTTTTTGTATATGTATGTACTTGCCTCCCAGCAGGCGGTCGGTGCCGACGATACTGTTAGGATCGGTCTCCTTTACCTTGTTGACCGACACTCCTCCCTGCTGAATCATCTTGCGGGCCTCACCCTTGCTGGGGAACACTTGCGCTTTGACCGCAAGCAGGTCGAGCAACGGAATGCCGGCCTCAAGATCGGCACGGTCTATTTCGAACATCGGAACCCCCTCGAATACTTCAAGCAACGTCTTCTCGTCAACCTGATGCAGAGCCTCGGCGGCCTTCGGGCTGAACAGTATGTCGCTTGCTGCCACCGCGCTACGGTACGCTTCAGGACTATGCACCATTTCCGTCAGCTCCTTTGCCAGACGCTTCTGCATGGGACGTGCACCGGGGTCGGCCGCATGCTCCTCGGCAAGAGCCTTAATCTCATCTTCCGACAGGAATGTGAATATCTTAAGGTACTTCTCGGCGTCGGCGTCGCTTACGTTCAGCCAGAACTGGTAGAACTTATAGGGAGATGTCCGCTCGGGATCAAGCCATACGTTGCCGCTCTCGGTCTTGCCGAACTTGCCTCCGTCGGCCTTGGTGATCAGCGGGCAGGTCAAGGCATAGGCCTCGCCGCCGAGTTTGCGGCGTATCAGTTCGGTACCCGTCGTGATGTTGCCCCATTGGTCGGAGCCTCCTAACTGCAGACGGCAGCCTCGTTCCTTGTATAGGGTCAGGTAATCGAATCCCTGAAGCAACTGATATGTGAACTCTGTGAAGCTCAGACCGTCGCGCGCCTCACCGTTCAGGCGTTTCTGAACAGAGTCCTTGGCCATCATGTAATTGACAGTTATATGCTTACCGATTTCACGGGCGAAGTCCAGGAATTTCACATCCTTGGTCCAGTCGTAATTGTTGACCATCTCCGCACGGTTGGGAGCGTCGCTGTCGAAGTCCAGGAACTTGCGCAACTGATTCTTGATCGCCTCCTGATTGTGACGCAGCGTGTTCTCGTCCAGAAGATTGCGCTCCGCCGACTTGCCGGAGGGATCTCCTATCATACCTGTGGCGCCGCCTACCAATACCAGCGGCTTATGACCGCAACGCTGGAAATGACGGAGCATCATCACTCCGCACAGATGGCCGATATGAAGTGAATCGGCCGTAGGGTCTATGCCAAGGTAAGCAGTGGTCATGCCCTTTTTCAGTTCTTCTTCAGTGCCCGGCATGACTGTGTGGACCATACCGCGCCAAGTCAGTTCTTTAATGAAATCCATTTCTTGTTATACTATGGGACTTGGAAGTCCCTGATTTTTATTTTGTTTCGTAAATGTATTGCAGCAACGACTGTCCCACTGCCTTCAGGGTGGCGGGGTCGATGTTGTCGATATTGTCGGCCATTGTATGCCAGGTGGGATTGAAGCCTGTCTCGCTGTTGTATTCAATTATATCAATCACCGGCACCCCCTTCTTAATCAGTTCCACATGATCGTCGGTAACAGCGCTTCCCGGACTGTCGGGGAAAAGGTCGGCGTATCCTGCTTTTGCCGCGGCGTTGCGGAATTCACGGTCCAGAGCCGGGGCATACTGACGGCTGAAAAACTCATAAGGGAATTTCGCGTCCCGGCCTCCTACCATATCCAGCAAGATAGCCTTGGAAGGGGCCCATCCGTCGGCATGCATATGCTCGGCGAAGTAACGTGCGCCCAATGCCCATGAATTCTCGTCGTCGGAGACTCCGTAATCCTCCGCGTCGCTCAGCAATATATCGATGCCCGTGCCGGGATTGTCAGCCGAGAGGTTGCGGATTGTTTCCAAAATCACTGCCACCCCGCTCGCGCCGTCGTTAGCGCCTTCGATGGGTCGTTTATGGTTTGCCGGATCGGGATCCTCGTCGGCCCACGGACGGGTGTCATAATGCGCCATCAGCAGCAGACGCTCACCCTTGGCCTCAGGATTGAAACGCGCGAATATATTGCGGCATTTCAACACCGTTCCGTCAAAAGCGGTCAGATCGGCGGTCTGTTCATGCACCTCGGCGCCATGGCGCTTCAACTCCGATACCATCCAGTCCCCGGCCTTGCGGTGCGCCTCAGTATTGGGGACACGGGGTCCGAACGACACCTGCCTGCGCAGATAGCTCATGGCCGAGTCAGCTGAAAAATCCGGCACAACGGCGGCTCGGACCTCCTCCGACGACTCTCCGGAGACGCTATCGCCCTGACGGTTACGACCTGCCCCGCAGGCCGCCAGCGACAACAGTCCGACAATTGCCATTATTCCCGTGAATTTTTTCAGACGATTTTTTTGCATTCGACAAAATTAACACTTTTGCGTCAATTATCCAAAACAATAGGCCTGTCCAAAAACTTATTGATGAGCGCGATTCTGTGAGAGAATTGGCGGACGGTGTCGGAGGGATTGGAGAATGTGTCAGGGAAGAGGCCAATCAATTCACGCACAACGTTCTGTGCCTCCGGGCTGCCGGCAAGCGCGCCCATGATATAGTAGTCGCGGCTCTTGTCATGATCATAGGGGAGACCCTTTCCGAGACTGGCGGCTTCTCCCAGCGCGGTCAATGCGTCGGCCACTACGTCGATACGGTGATTAAGGGAATCCAACAGTTCAGGAGTACGAACCCATCCTTTTTCTGACACTTCCGGAAGCACGGCTGCACGTTTCAAAAGAAACGTTCCCGCGGAAGGGGCGTAACCGTCATAATACCGTATGCCGTATTCAAACGCCTCGTCGGGAGTCAGTCTCTCCCATACTGGCCCCATCAGCGATATCAGACGCGCCTCCACATCCGTAAGGCCCTTGGAGAGCGCCGTCTCGTACATAAACGCCGCCCGGACGGTGTCTCGCTTCACGTAACGCCCGTCACGATACATATCGCCCATCATGCTGTAGGCGGTGGGCACACCTTTGCCGGCGGAACGCACCAGATATCCCCAGGCGGCGGAATCGTTTCTGGAAACCGCTACGGAATCTGTCAACGCATCCGTGTCATTCAGCATGAGATACGCCAGATTCGCCATGGCTTTGGGATCGTCAAGGTCTGCGCTGCGTTTGAGCCAGTAAAGCGCCGAGTCAGGATTGACACCGACCAGTTCGCGGCCTCCGGCGTGATAACCTTTGCCGAAAAGGTACCCAAGATAGTTCATGGCTTCGGGATACTCCTGAAGCGCCGACATGCGGAACATTCTCAACGCACGTACCGAATCCGCGGGGACAGTATCCCAACCAGTCTCGAGTATGGTGCCTAATTTATATTGCGATTCAGCGTCACCTCTCTCGGCCTTTCGCTCGAATTCGCGGAACGCCTTTCGGGCCTCCGGAGTGGCGGCGAACATCGTGGCCACCACCGCCGCCAATATGGCCAATATAGTCT
>USIY01000210.1 GCA_900554845.1 uncultured Bacteroidales bacterium
GAGTGCATCTGGAACAGACGTGACACGCGCTCCTTTTTGCCGGAACGGGTGTTGAGCACGTATGAACCGGCCTCAACGTTACCGGAGTAAACACGGAAGAACGTCAGACGTCCCACATACGGGTCGGTAGCGATCTTGAACGCCAGGGCGCACATGGGTGCCTCGGGGCTGGGCTCGCGGGTCTCCACCTCGCCGGTCCCTGGGTATGTTCCCTCAACCGCGCCGGCATCCTCGGGGCTGGGCAGATATGCGCATACTGCGTCAAGAAGAGTCTGCACACCTTTGTTCTTAAAGGAAGATCCGCAAGTCATGGGCTGGATAGCCATGGACAGCGTTCCCTTACGGATAGCTGCCTTGATCTCATCCACTGTGATGGTGCTGGGATCGTCGAAGTATTTCTCCATCAAGGTGTCGTCGCACTCGGCGAGAGCCTCGAGAAGTTTGTCGCGGTATTCGTCCGCCTCATCCTTGAGGCTGGCCGGAATTTCCTCCTCTACGTACTCAGCGCCCATGGTCTCGTCATGCCAGAGTATGGCCTTCATCTTAACCAGGTCGACAACGCCCTTGAAAGTTTCCTCGGCGCCGATAGGGATCTGGATCGCCACGGGATTTGCACCAAGAAGCTCACGCATCTGACGCATAACCTCGAAGAAGTTGGCGCCGCTGCGGTCCATCTTGTTGACATAACCGATACGAGGAACATTGTATTTCTCAGCCTGACGCCATACTGTCTCCGACTGGGGCTCTACGCCTCCAACGGCACAGAAAGTGGCCACGGCACCGTCCAGAACGCGAAGCGAGCGCTCAACCTCTACGGTGAAGTCTACGTGCCCCGGGGTGTCAATCAAGTTGATTTTGTATTTTTCGTCATTGTACTTCCAGAACGCGGTGGTTGCGGCCGAGGTGATTGTGATGCCTCGCTCCTGCTCCTGCTCCATCCAGTCCATGGTGGCGGCGCCGTCATGAACCTCACCGATCTTATGCGTCAGGCCGGTATAGAACAGAATTCGTTCGGAAGTGGTGGTTTTGCCGGCATCGATGTGAGCCATGATGCCGATGTTGCGCGTATATTGCAGCTCGTCGTGTTTAGCCATTTCTTTAAAATCTCAATTTTAGAATCTGAAGTGAGCGAATGCGCGGTTGGCCTCTGCCATGCGGTGCATGTCTTCCTTACGCTTGAAGGCGCCACCCTGCTCGTTGAAAGCGTCAACGATCTCTGCGGCGAGCTTGTCCGCCATGGTCTTACCGCCACGCTTACGTGCGAAAATTATGAGATTTTTCATTGATATCGATTCCTTGCGATCGCCACGGATCTCAGTAGGCACCTGGAAGGTGGCGCCACCGATACGGCGGCTCTTGACCTCCACCTGAGGGGTTACGTTCTCAAGCGCTTTTTTCCAGATTTCGATCGCGCTTTTCTCCTCGTTGGGCATCTTGGCCTTCACGGTCTCCAATGCGGTGTAGAAGATGGTATATGCCGTGTTCTTCTTCCCGTCGTACATCAAGTGGTTAACGAACTTGGTCACCTTGACGTCATGAAAGACGGGATCGGGCAGAATAACCCTTTTCTTGGGCTTTGCTTTTCTCATTGTTGTTTGTTTAATGTTTTGATTCTGGCTGCTTTTGCAATCTTCAACTCAAGGCCCTCCGGCCCCGGTTTACTCAACCATAGCACGTCCAAAAAATCAAAACGGAGTTAATACCTTTTGATTTGTTTTGGAGCCTTGTTTATTTTTTGGCTGCCTTAGGACGTTTCGCACCGTATTTGCTGCGGCGCTGAGTGCGGCCCTGCACGCCGGCGGTGTCCAATGTGCCGCGAACGATGTGATAACGCACACCGGGAAGATCCTTTACACGACCACCGCGCACCATTACGATCGAGTGCTCCTGAAGGTTGTGGCCCTCTCCCGGAATGTAGCTGTTGACTTCCTTGCCGTTGGTGAGGCGGACACGAGCCACCTTACGCATAGCCGAGTTAGGCTTCTTAGGCGTGGTGGTGTATACACGAACACATACGCCGCGACGCTGAGGACACGAGTCCAGGGCAGGAGACTTGCTCTTGTCCTTCAGTACCGTACGTCCCTTACGCACTAATTGCTGAATTGTTGGCATTCTGCTTATTTATTTATTTTACTAATTTGTTAATTGTCCGTTTTGGCATTATGGGCATACATACCGCAAACGTCCACCAATCAATTGAATGCCAATCGATTAGCCAGACGCGGGGCGTATTTATCCCGTAAAACGTTGCAAAGTTACTAAAAATTAGCTCCTTATGCAAACCTTTTCGCAATTTTTTTTGTTTTTAACTTCCGATCTTCCTTCTCGAGCCCGCTTCAATTATCGCTTGAACTCCGAGGCAGCCTTATAAATATATTCAAACATACGGCGGTCCACATCGGTCAGGATGATTCCGCGGCGCCCCATGACTATTGAGGCGACGTTGAAAAACTGGTCGACGGTTACGTCGCTGTAACCGGCCGGACTGCCGTTCTGGAAACTGGGGATGAATGTCCTCGGGAAGCCGGCTCCATGGAAATTGACGCCTACTCCCACCACAGTCGCGGTATTGAACATGGCGTTGATTGCGGCTTTGCTGTGATCGCCCATAATCAATCCGCAGAACTGCAGGTCCGTCCGCATGAACCGGCGCTGCGCATAATTCCATATGCGGATCTTTGAATAATCGTTCTTCAGGTTCGACGCATTAGCTCCCGCGCCGATATTGCACCATTCCCCTATCACAGCGTTGCCAAGATAACCGTCATGAGCTTTGTTACTGAACCCGAATATCACAGTATTGTCCACTTCTCCACCTATACGGCAGTCCGGGCCGAACGTAGTGCCTCCATAAATCTTGGCGCCCATGCGGATACGCGTGCCGTCGCATACCACCAACGGCCCACGCAGGCACGCCCCTTCCATTATCTGGCAGTTGTCCCCTATGTATATCGGGCCCTCACTGACATTCAGCGTCGCGTCCACCACAGTGGATCCTTTACCTATCATCAGGTTAGGAGTGCCGTCCGGCTGACGCATAGGCCCGATAACTCGTGTGGAAGAATCGGGCGCTTCCGAAATTCGGCCGTGACAGTAGCGGCAATAATCCTCGGCGATAGCCGTGTAATTTTTCAGAAATATATCGTATACATAATTTATCCTGCGCCCGTCGGTGAGATGTTCGGCTATTCGTTCGTCATCCTTATACACTGAGTTGTCCGTGCCGCGACCGTCTCGATTATGGTTGGTCATCTCCAGAAACTCGTCATAATATCCTCGCCATGCCCACAGTCCGCTGTCATCACGCAAGCCATGATGCAGCGGCAATGCCATCACCGCTTCGGCAAGTTCTGCATTCGCCAACAGGTTTCCTGCTATGAACAGTCCTTCCTCCTTGTCGTCAGGTCCGAGATCTCCGGGAAATTTTTCCTGCAGGTATGGGCGTGTAAGCCACTGATAATTTCCCGGCACAAAAAATTTCCATTTGTCAGCCAGGGTATCTATGCCCATGCGGAAAGCCCCTATCGGGCGGGTATAACTCAAAGGAAGAAGATTACGGTAACAATCCTCCGTATCGAACAGCACCACCTTTGTGGCGGGATTCCATGATGTCATCGTCAGTTCATTTTAATGGTTACAAGACAGACTTTCGCAAAATTACTCATTAATCGCAAAACAAACAAACAATCAACAATTAAATTTGGGCCTCTTACTCGGCATAATCACCGGAAGAGGCCCAAACTTCAGCTAAGCGCTCAATATCTTATGAATCAACAGATGTCATTTACCCCTGTGAGCATTTGAAAATTTATCAAGATAAGCCTCCCATTCGGACATATCCTTGATGTCTCCGGCCCTGTCCCAGGCAAAGCCATAATAATAATCAAGTTTTTGACCGGGCTTCAAAGTGGTGTAGGCAAGTATATGTCCCTGATCTTCTGCAATTTTCTTCACTTTATTATTCATGACCAACCCCAGCATTGCCTTGCCGTTGTCTTTTCCCTGCGTGGGATCGGCATAGCCCACAAAACCCTTACGGGCATTGCATATCGCCTTGCTGTCGTCACGACGCGGAAATCCGGCGACCGCCGTCACCGTTTTGTCAAGACCCTCATACCAAACCTCACAATGCGCCAGCTGCGAACCGGCCTCAAGAGTTATTATTCGGTGTTCCGTCACCTGGCGGCCACATATCTGAACAGGAGAGAAATCAAGCCGGACAGCAAATCTCGTCGGACCGTTTTCCATCACTTCGGCCTCTTTGTAACACCAAGGGAATTGAATCCGGCCGTCATCCATGACCGCCGCCGCGCCGGCGCCGAGCGTCGGCCCTACCGCGTAGC
>USIY01000211.1 GCA_900554845.1 uncultured Bacteroidales bacterium
GGTCGAGCATGGTACGGTGTCGGCAACGACATGATGAACACATTCGGCTTCACCGTATCGACGGGCCTGATGAAGAACGGATGGGCCATCACGGTCCTGGGCTCCCGTAAATGGGGAGACGGATATGTAGAGGGCACAAATTACAACGCCTGGAACTATTTCGTGAATGTAGCCAAGAAAATCGGAGAGAACCATCAGCTGTCGCTGACGGCATTCGGCGCTCCCCAGAGCCACTATCAGCGTTCCAACCAGAACGGCCTGACAATCGAAGGCTGGCAGAATGTCCGCAACTACATGAACGGTAAAAGTCCGTACAAATACAACCCCACAGTGGGTTATGACCGCCACGGACAGTTCCGCAACTCCAACTACAACTTCTACCACAAGCCTCAGATCTCGCTGAACCATATCTGGCAGATCGACTATAAGTCCAGCCTGTCGTCGGTAGCATACGTTTCATTCTCACGCGGTGGCGGATACAGCGGTCAGGGACACGGCACATACAACGGCACTACTCTCAGCAACACATCATGGTATGGAGCGAGCCAGGGTATTCTGTCCACAACTTTCCGTTGTCCGGACGGCACTTTCGACTACGCCGCCATTCAGGAAATGAACGCAGCCTCCACCACCGGCTCGAATATGGTGATGTCCTCCTCCAACAACGACCATGAATGGTACGGACTTATGTCGACATATAAGAACGAGTTCATACCCAAGACCTTGACGTTCACCGGAGGTCTCGACCTGCGCTACTACGTGGGCCACCACAACAACAAAATCGTCGATCTTTACGACGGTGAATACTACATGAACTTCGAAAGCCGCAAGAACGTGCGTCCTCAGAACAACGCCGCGGCTTTGAATCCCGACTGGAAATTCGAGCACCTCGGCGTGGGAGATGTGGTTTACCGCGATTATGACGGCTATACTGCGCAGGAAGGCGTGTTCGCACAGGCCGAATACACAGGGCTCGACGACCGTCTGACAGCCGTGATCGCCGGTACGTTGAACAATACAAGCTATTGGCGCCGCGACCACTTCTATTACGACAAGGAACATGAGCGCTCCGAAACGCAGAACTTCTTCGGCGGAACGATCAAGGGCGGTGTCAACTACAACATCAACGAACATAACAACGTGTTTGTAAACGGAGGTTTCATCTCCCGCGCGCCCTTCTTCTCCTACGGTGTATTCCTGTCGTCGTCAACCAACAACGCCGTAAACCCCGAGGCCAAGAACTCTAAGATCGGAAGCGTAGAGCTCGGCTACGGCTATCATTCGCGTCCCTTCTCGCTCTCCTTGAACCTCTATTGGACAAAATGGCTCGACAAGTGCGACAGGTCAACTGTCCGGTCAGGTGAAATTACATCCGGACCTAACGCCGGCCAATACTTCTCTCTGGCCCTCGACGGCGTGAACGCCCGCCATATGGGTGCCGAGGTCAACTTCACTTGGATTCCTTTGCGTTGGCTTCAGGTCGAAGGTATGCTTTCCTGGGGTGACTGGCAGTGGGATTCGAACCCCACGGGTTATTTCTACAACGACCAGGGCCAGCCTATCTCTGACCTTAGGGGCACGCTCGCGTCCGGCATCCTTGCTCCCGACCACGCTAAGGCTACAGTCATGCAGAAAGGTCGCAAGATCGGTGGATCAGCTCAGACCACAGGATTTCTCGGCGTGACTTTCCGTCCGTTCAAGGGCTTCCGCATCGGTGCCGACTGGGTATGCTCGGCTCGAAATTACTCCGACTATGAAATTTCTTCCTCTTCCTACGACGCCAACAAGACCGTCGCCGTCGCTGATCCCTGGAAGATACCGTTCGGCAACGAACTTGATCTGTCGGCAAGCTATAATTTCCAGATCGGAAAAGTAGGCGCCACTCTCATCGGCAATGTCAACAACGTATTCAACAATTATTACGTTAAGGACGCCTACACATCCTCAAGCACCGACGGAGCATGGGACAACGCTTACCGCGTGTTCTATTCATTCGGCCGTACTTTCAGCATCAAACTCAAAATCAATTTCTAAGGAACTGTCCATATGAAAACCAATATAAGCAAATATCTCGCAATCGGAGCGCTTGCGGCATCGCTTGCCTCCTGCAGCGAAAACAGCTGGAACAATCAGCTCGACGGTTTCGAGGGCGGACAGAACAATTCGCAGGTCGAAACGGTCAAGTACACTCTGACCGACGCCGATTATGCGCGTGTGGCCGCCAATCGTTTCAACGTTAAGCTTGCCAAAGAAAACGGTGTCAGCGACGAACTCGCGGCTGTCGGCAAACTTCATTATTTCACAAACCAGATTCCAGCCAAGGACTATGTGCCCAACCTCCTGAAGGACTCTCTGTTCGCATATTACGGTCTGTCCGACGGCTCGTACATCAATCTGACTTATAACCAGGTTGGCCAGGATCTTCCTGAAACCCTCACGGGTCTCAATGCAGCTCAATCATATACTGTATCCGAGCAGGACTATCAGATTGTCTATGGATCGGACAAGGATTACGCCACATCGTTCTCCCCTTCCTATCCCGCCTCGGCTTATCTTCCATCCATCCTCAGCGGTGAATTCGACGATGCAAAGAAAGGAGATTATGTTCTGGTCTCGTTCAACCAATCAAATGTCGATCCTGACTTCGAGACAAAGTTTGAAATGTCCTCCGTCATCAGCAACAATCTGACAGTCGGCAGCGACGTCGAGATCAACGGCATCGTTACGGCAGAATGCACCCGAGGAATTATTGTCACCGACAACAGCGGTTCGATTCTCGTATACGGATCAAGCTATGCCGCCGGAACCTATTCCGTCGGACAGCTTGTCAATGTCAAGGGCTCAGTAAGCAGTTACAAGAATTGCATGCAGATAGCATATGACTCCGCCACGATCACTCCTATGGGCTCGGACAACGGATATACCTATCCCGCGCCTGTTGAGCTTACAGCCGACTACCTTGTCGCAGCCAATGCAAACGCAGATCCCGTCACTGCCGTATACGGTGTGATGACCGGCACCATCAGCGTTTCCGGCAATTATGTGAATGTCGTTCTGGACGGTACTGATGCCGCACGCGGAAGTGTCTATTATGCTTCGGACGAACTCAAGGCAAAACTTCAGGACGGTTCCAAGTACACGTTATATGGATATTTCACGCAGACTTCGACTTCCGGAAGCACTGTCAACGCCAACTTCATAGTGGTCGATGTGAAATCCGGTGCCAAGGGCCCGCAGCGAGTGGCGTCCATACCGGCCGATCCGCAATACGCCGCTTATACATTCAACGGTTCCCGCTGGGAGGCTGTGACCAATGACATTTACGTGCTGCAGCCGGCAGACTATGCAGCTATGGGCGAAGGATCCTATAACAATCTGAGCGGCGAACAGCCCGCGCAGTTCCTCCCCATACTGCTGCGCCAGAAGTACCCCTTCGCCACGGCCGACAAACAAGTATATGTCGTTTACCGTTACTATGCGTCCAAGGTCACTTCAGTGGCATGCGCGCAGTACACTTACAATGGCACCGACTGGATCGACACTATCACCACTGCGGGAGTTGAGTCTGTGACCGCCCAGTATGTTCGTCGAGACGGCGTATGGCAACAGGATCCCTCTGTTGAGCTGACACTCCCCGCCGGACGTAACCAGCCTCTTTCCACATGGTTCTTCCAGGCGTGTGTGGATTGGGTCAAGGACAATGTTCCCGACGGTTCCAAGTTCATTTCAAGCTATGGCAACAACGATTACTATACCGGAGCGAGCGCATATCAGGGCAACTTTGATTTCCGCGCTTCCGCAGCCCGCAACCAGTATACCGAGTACTACGAAGGCATGACTGATGAAGAAGTAGTGGCCACAGAGCAGAAACATTTCACCGACGAGGTTGGTCCCGGTGCTCTTGCAGTGCTCTATCCCGACATGGCTCCCATCGGAGACTTGTGTCCTACGGTGACGATTCACTTCTTCGGATACAACGGCGACGAAACACTGCCCGGCAAATGCGTCTTCAAATGTGTGGCCAAGCAGAAATTCGAAATCGAATCCTTCGAATGGCCTGAGAAGGAATAAGAGAATGCTTATGATGCACTAAGCATATTATCTATCATCAATTTACACGGGATGCGTCAGATTTGTCTGGCGCATCCCTTATTTATATAGGTTCTCAAAAATTCCTGAAACATCAATTTTTTGATATTTTTTCGGCCAAATATTTTGTAGTTTCAGGAAAAAGCACTAACTTTGCATCGCAATTCGGAAGAACACCGGGTTGACCAACGCGAAAATAGCTCAGTTGGTAGAGCACGACCTTGCCAAGGTCGGGGTCGCGG
>USIY01000212.1 GCA_900554845.1 uncultured Bacteroidales bacterium
AGCTATTACTACATAGTAACTGAATGACAGGGAGAAAACAACAAAAAAGAACGAGTTTTCATGTTAATTTCCATCAGCTACATATGATCATTAATTTCTATTAGCTACTTAACAAATAACAATGCTTTTTCGAACTGAAATAAAAGCGGCAAAATCGGAGATACAGCTGGAGCCGTACGAGCCGGTGATGATGACGGGGAGTTGCTTCGCCGAGAATATCGTTCTCAGGATGCACCGGACTCTGTGGGGCGCCTACAATCCTTTCGGAATGCTGTATAATCCTTTGTCGATTTTCAGTGTGCTTAAGAATTTATTGATACGGGAAGAAAATGAAGCTTTGACGGCCTTTGAGAAATCGGCGTTTGAGTCAGGCGGCATCTTCTATTCCTGGATGTTCGATTCGAGAATGCACGGGAAGTCAATAGAAGAACTGGTGACAAAATATAAGGATTTACGTAAAGATGTCCGGGATTTCATGGCGACATGCGACACCATGTTCGTGACTTTCGGCACCTCCTGGTGCTATGCGCTGGCAGATCACGGCACATATGATGCAATGACGGAGAATGCAGTGAGCAATTGCCACAAGCAACCAGCCGAGTTGTTCCGGCGCTTCCGGCTGACTCCCGACCGGATCACGGGTTGCTGGAGCGACCTTATACACGACCTGCGCATGAAGTATCCCGGTTTGCGTTTTGTATTCACCGTCAGCCCCGTGCGCCATCTGAAGGACGGCATACATGAGAATACTCTGTCCAAAGCCATATTGCATCTGGCCACAGAGCAATTGTGCCTCGAAGAATCAGAATGCTTCTATTTCCCGGCTTTCGAGTTGTTGAACGATGACTTGCGCGACTACCGTTTCTACGCCGAAGATATGGCGCATCCCTCCGATCGAGCCGTGGAGTACATCTGGGAGCATTTTCAACAGACTTTCATGTCGGAAAGCACCCGGCGAGTCGTCGCCGAAGGAGAGAAACTGTACAAGCGGCTGAACCACCGCCCGATAACAGGCATTCCGGATCCCGCATTCCTGAAAGAAACGGACAGGCTTCTCTCCGAGTTCCGCCAAAAGCATCCCCTCGCCGGTCTGCAGCCGTAGGATTACCGGAAGCTATTGACCAGATCTATCACAAATTCGGCTTCCCGGTCGGTCATGGCCGGAGACATCGGGAGCGAAAGCTCCGTGGCATGGATGGATTCCGTAACGGGCAGACTGAGACAGGACCATTCACGGTAGCATTCCTGACGGTGCGGCGGAACGGGATAATGTATCAATGTCTGCACGCCGTTGTCCGCCAGATACCGATGCAGTTCATCCCGTCGGCCACAGCGAATGGGAAAGATATGGTACACGTTTCCTTCCGGCTCGCCCCGGTCAGGCAATGTTATCAAAGGATTGTCTATCCCCTTCAGATATTTTTCCGCGATCTCGATTCTCCGGGCGTTGTCTCTATCGAGATGACGCAGCTTTACATCCAGCACAGCCGCCTGAATTTCATCCAGACGGGAGTTCCGGCCAACATATTTGAATACATATTTGCGGGTTGAACCATAGTTCGCGATGGCGCGTATGGTCTGCGCCAGTTGATCGTCGTCGGTCGTTATTGCTCCTCCGTCGCCCAGAGCCCCGAGATTCTTGCCGGGATAGAAGCTGTGTCCGGCCGCCAGGCCCAGGCTGCCGGTACGGCGCCCCCGGAACCTGCAGCCATGCGCCTGAGCGTTGTCCTCCAAAAGCGCGATGTCGTGTTCGCGGCACAATCCTCCGATTTCCTCCGTGTAGGCACAATGGCCGTAAAGATGGACAAGCAACAACGCCCGGGTGCGCGGTGTGACGGCCGCGCGCAGATTTTTTGAATCCAGCTGCATCGTCACAGGATCCGGTTCCACAAACACCGGAGTCAGCCCGTTGTCCGTTACCGCAAGAATTGTGGCTATGAAAGTGTTGGCCGGCACGATCACTTCGTCGCCGGGCATAAGCCTGCCCAACTCCAGCATGGCGCGCAGTATAAGCGTCAAGGCGTCCAGGCCGTTGGCCACCCCTATGACATGACGCGTGCCGATGTAGTCGGCGTAATGCTTTTCAAAATTGGCAACCGACTCTCCCTGAAGATACCATCCGGAGTCCGTGACCCTCTCTACCGCGGACCGGATCTCGTCCCCGTGTAAGGCGGTCACTTTCTTGAGGTCAAGAAACTTAACTTTCGGCTCCATTCTCCTTGTATTCTAAAAATTCAGGGTAATCGTAGATATAATCCTCCGGCCGGTAATGTTCCGAGGCAAGCACCATGCAGACGGCGCCTGAAGAGAAATCCTCCAACGTGCGCCAATATCCCGGGGGGATATAAAGGCCGAGCCAAGGATGATTCAGAAAGAAACTTCGCTTTGTCCTGCCGTCGTCGAGCACCACTGTGAAACTGCCGGCCACAGCCACAATAAGCTGCCTGAGTTCCTTGTGGGCATGTCCGCCGCGGCTCTCCCCTCCGGGCACATCATATATATAGTACACCCTTCTGATATCGAACGGCGCATGGCCGTCACCCTCAATGAACGACAGATTGCCTCGCCGGTCCTCCACCTTCGGCAACTCGATGATATGCGGTATCTCCATATGTCTCTTGAATTTCGCCTCTATTTAATAACCTCTGTTCCGACCGGTTTATTATCTAAGTACCTACGAAGAATAAATGAAAAGCGGGAGAACGAAGACCCGAAGATCTCCATACTCCCGCAACATCAAGGTTACGAAAAGGTGATGTTTATAAAGAAATCACAGGGTGACTTCAAGGATTCATACCCGTAACCTCTCCAACCCGCTGTCGGTATGTCATTTCACAATCAAACGAGGCGTCATAGAAGAGCCCCGTCGACATTCAATCTTCACTAAGAGCCTCGAAGTAGCAGTCGGCCACCACCAGCCACTCCTCATTGGTTCCTTTCTCGGTAAATCCCTTCTTTCCGGAGGGATCGCCGAAATCGCCGGCCGCCGCCGAAGGCGTCAACGTAACAACCACAGGAGGCACGTCCTCACCGCGTTTGAAATAGTCGCGCATCGCAGTGTCATGAGCCCCTTCCTCGATTGCATAAAGACGGCCGTCATAGGCATACAGTCCCGTGACGCGCACCACCGTCGGCTCATCCTTCTTGTCGGTCCCTACTATAAGCTCCGGTATATAATGGAAGCCGGCACGGCCCAGATCCCATATTATCGCTCCTATGCCGCGGTCGAGCATATTGGCGGCTATCTTTCCTTTGGCATCCGCCACCAACGCATCCGACCGATCTATATTACTTGTGTCTTTCATAACCTCGAATTAAGTTAAGGATTCTGTCTGTTCAAGTTTAACAACCGACGGCCCCTTACGGTTCGGGAACAGCCACGTTTTTCTTACCGGAAAGGGGCGCTGTAAAATGCCGGAGGCCGCGTCCATATGGTTATGAACACGGCCTCCATAGATTAGGTGCAGAGGGATAATTACTCCTCCTCTTCCTTCATGTTGTGGAACACATTCTGGACATCCTCGTCATCCTCGAATTTCTCCAGAAGTTTGTCGATGGCCTCGCGCTGCTCGGCGGTAACCTCCTTGTAGTCCGTAGGAATACGTTCGAATTCGGCGGAAACGAGCTCCACCCCTTTGTCCTCCAGATATTTCTGAATGTTCGCGAACTGATCGAAAGCGCCGTATACGATCCACTCCTCACCCTCGTCGTCGGTTTCGAGCTCTCCGTCGAAGTCCATGAGCTCCAGCTCGAACTCTTCCTGATCAAGATCGGAGGGCTTGATATGGAACACGCTCTTATGGTCGAACAGGAACGACAGCGAGCCCTGGGTGCCGAGACTTCCTCCGAATTTGTTGAAGTAACTGCGGACGTTGGCGACGGTACGCTGATTGTTGTCCGTTGCCGTCTCCACGACAATCGCGATACCATGGGGTCCGTACCCTTCGTAAACAATCTCCTTATAGTCGCCGGCGTCCTTGTCGGTGGCCTTTTTGATGGCGCGTTCAACAGTGTCCTTGGGCATGTTGGCGGCCTTTGCGTTCTGCATCAGCACACGCAGACGCGGGTTCATGTCAGGATCCGGACCACCGGCCTTGGCGGCGATGGTGATTTCCTTGCCGATACGGGTGAACGTACGGCTCATGTTGCCCCAGCGTTTCAGCTTGCGGGCTTTGCGGTATTCAAATGCTCTTCCCATGGGAAATTGTTATATCTGTATTTTGTTTGTTTATTAAGTTTTATCAGCGTAATTCGGCGCCGAGCGTCTTCTTCAGGGCCTCGACGATGCGGCCGGCAGCCTGGTCGATGCGGCGGTCGTCGAG
>USIY01000213.1 GCA_900554845.1 uncultured Bacteroidales bacterium
TATTGTGACCCCAGCCGTGGCCACCCTTGGGATAAATGTGCATCGCCGCCGGAACTCCCGCCGCATTCAAAGCGTTGAAATAACCGATGCTGTTGGCCGGAGGCACCACCGTGTCGTCGCCCGAGAGCACAATGAACGCCGGTGACGTCTCGGATGTCACATTGTATTGGTTCGACCACTCCTTTCGCAATCCATCCGGAGCATTCTCTCCCAAAAAGCCACAGGCGCTTCCTTCATGCGTCACCCCTTTTTCCATTGATATGACCGGATAGAACAATATCTGAAACGCCGGCTTGCATGCTCCGACAGGATGAGTAGCCATAGTAGAAGCCAAGTGGCCTCCCGCCGACGATCCCATTATTCCGATCCGATCTACATTGATGTTCCATACCGCCGCACTGTCGGCAACAACCTTGAAACACTTTTCAACATCCTGCATCGGCAACTTCCGGTCCCCTTTGGGGAATGTATATTCCAGCACTATGGCCGCATATCCCTGGTCGTTGAAGAACGGCGCCCATTGGTTACCTTCATGCCCCGTAGCAAGAAAAACATACCCGCCTCCGGGACAGATCACGACAGCCTGCCCGTTGGCCACGTCCTTGGCCGGAATATAAGCCGTCATCTTCGGATTGTCCACCGTCACGACCCTCGGCCCCTGAGCCGACACCGACATGAAAGATGCGGTCAGCAATGCAGCTGTCAATATTCCCTTACTTATTCTCATTCTCTCTGGTTTTATTCATTTCGCGTTGATAAAGTTGCGCCGCGATACTCCCGGCTCTCATGCAGCATTCCGTACAGCGTTTCTTCCCGTTGGCATCGGTGATCTTTACGCAACATACCGTGCCGAATTCTTCGGAAAACTTATTGAACAGATCTTTTGACAGGACCACCGCCTTCTCCGGATCATCGGGAAACATCAGTCCTAAAGCTATCACGGCTCCGGTGACCGCTCCGCATGTGCCGTCGCCGAATGTCCTCCCGATGCCCCCGCGCAATCCCACGGACGCCGCCATCAATATTTTCTCGTCGGGCATAGCTACATCCGCATTTCTGGCCAGTCCCACAAGAGTGGCCTGCGAACATGAATAACGTTTTGCCCTCAGTTCCTGAATTTCTTTTGTAACCTTTTCTGTTGTCATATTTTTTTGTTTATTACAGGCCAGCCCTCCTTCCAGTCAATGGTGCGGACAACGAGTTTGCTGGCTCCATTATGCGATTTGTCGTAGCCATGGGCCACAAAATACCATTTGCCGTCCATCTCATAGACGCTGCAATGCCCCACGCCACTATATTCGGGAGTTTCGCCAATCAAAATTTCACCTCCGCATTCCGTCATGGGTTTGCCCTCCCTGTCCACATACGGCCCCTCGATACTCCGGCTGCGTCCAACAGCCGTCTTATATGTGCTCTTCAGCCCTCTGCAGCAATAGTCATAGCTCGCGAACAAGTACCAGTAGTCGTCATGACGAACTATAAACGGAGCCTCTATGGCATTGTCATTGGCTATTTCTTTGCCATGGTCCACGCTTTCGGCGGAGCGCCGACGGGCGATTGTCACGGGTTCTCCCAAAGGAGTCTTCATGTCGTCGTCAAGCCGCACGAGCTGGATGCCGTCCCAAAATGATCCGAAGGTCATCCATGGCTTCCCCTCGTCATCAATTGTAACGTTGGGGTCGATGGCGTTCCAATCGTTGACTCCCGGCTCTGACCTGACAACCATCCCGAGATCCTCCCATTTATATTCAGGACTTTCCGTATCGAGAGTCTTGTTGACGGCCACTCCTATCACCGATATGTTCTTCCCGAAAGTGGAGCAACTGTAGTAGAGATACCATCGGTCCCGGACCTTGATTATGTCAGGCGCCCATGTATGGCCCTTGTAGGTCGGCACAAATCCCACGGCCCATGCGAGAGCAGGACTAAGCGGAGATTTTTCCGGTTTCCAGGTCCTAAGGTCATTGGACGACATCATCCCTAAGCCGTTTCCGGTTGAGAACACATAGTAAACGCCGCTCTCTTTGGCCATCACGGGATCATGAACGTCAGGATTCACGGAATCGAACATATATTTCTTCGGACGCTTCTTCAACGTTTCATTGCCAACGGAATCATTGCTCTCCGAAGATATATCCGCAGAATAGACATTCATTGCCACCAATGAGAGAATTATTAATATCAACGAGCGCTTCATGATTGATTTTTGTTTAGCCTTTTTACTGCTCTGGTTTACAGTACCGATTTTATTCTACAAAAATAATTATTTATCCCGACTCTTACAAATTGATGTTACAACGGTTATGACTCTTCCACTGCATTTCCTAAAAAATAATTTGCAGGAAATTTGGACAAGTCAACACAAGATACTATCTTTGCATCATAATAATATCAAATCAATATCATATGAAAACAGACAACAACAAGGAAGTGGAATACAGAGGCCGCATCCTCAACGGATTCATGATGCTTGCATTGATCTGGCTGCTGATCCCCGCAGTATGCCTTTCGCTGTTCTATGTTTTTCCACGGACCGGGGCTACTGCCATAAGCGTCGTGGCGTTCGTAGGCATGATCATTCTGAGCTGCGGCCTTTTCGTACAGCAGCCCAATCAGTCGCGCGTGCTGATATTCTTCGGAAAATATAAAGGGACATTCCGCGGCACAGGATTTTTTTGGGTCAATCCTTTCATGAGCTCAAAGAAAATATCGCTGCGGATCCGCAACATGGACATAGCTCCCATCAAAGTGAACGACAAGGTGGGCAATCCGGTAATGATCGGTATGGTTCTGGTATGGAAAGTCCGCGACACTTACCGTGCCGTATTCGATGTCGATTCCGATGATCAGGCTTCATCCATCACATCCGACGGCAAGGTATCTTTAGGCAATTCTTCCGCCGCCGTCGCCAAGGCTCTCGATGCTTTTGTGGCTATCCAGAGCGACGCGGCGTTACGCGAAGTTACAGGACGATATGCCTACGATGAAGAAGACGGAGCCACCGACAGCATCACTCTCCGCAGTTCCGGACACGAAATCAACGAGCAACTTGAGGAAAAACTTAACGAGCGTCTGGCCATGGCCGGTATAGAAGTTGTGGAAGCAAGACTCAACTATCTGGCCTACGCCCCGGAAATCGCCGCAGTAATGCTCCGCCGCCAGCAGGCCTCGGCAATTATTTCAGCACGTGAAAAAATTGTGGAAGGCGCAGTGTCGATGGTAAAGATGGCACTCGACCAACTAAAACAGGAAGAAGTTGTGGAACTCGACGAGGAACGAAAGGCCACGATGGTAAGCAATCTGCTTGTCGTTCTCTGCGCCGACGAGCCGGCACAGCCTGTCCTAAACACAGGCTCTCTGTATCAATAAAACGTACGTAGAGACAGTGGCCAAATCTCAAAACAAAGGATTTCTGCTCAGGCTCGACCCTGCCACGATGGAACTCGTGGAGAAATGGGCGGCACAGGAATTCCGCTCAGTGAACGGACAGCTTCAGTGGATCATCGCCGATTCACTGAAGCGTTATGGCCGAATGAACCGCAAAAAATCAGATCACATAGTCACGGACGATCAAAACGAGGGAAGCTTATATTCAGAAACGTAATATCCTTGTCTACGTGAATCTTTCCAAGGCCCAAAGGGGTGCGGTTCATTATGAGCCGCACCCCTTTGAGTCCTGCGCAATCATCGTTGAGATCAACTTTGCATTCAAACGCCATCAATCGTCATGGTGATGGCGCTTGCCATGTTTCTTATAGTATTTCTCGCGTTCCTTGTAATACTTTTTCTGTTCCTTATAGTATTTCTTCTGTGCTTTACGCCACTTCTTGTACTGCTTTTTATGATGCTTGTCGTAGTGCCTGTAATATTTGGGATGCACATACCGGCAGTTGTGGTTACGATGGTGACGGCCGCAGTAACCGTAAGTGGGCACGTCGTATAATTTGAAGCCGTCGCTTGTCAGCACATAATGAATGTCCCCGTCAGCATCCAGCCCTAAATATCCGTTTTCACCCACAACGTAAATGGAGGGGCGCGCGGCTTCGGCCAATGGGGCTATAAATGTCACCGACGCAACCATAAGGCAGATCAGCGTCCTTTGGATGATATGTCTTCGCATGGGCATAATGTTTTAGTTTAATGTAAAACGCCACGATGCCCCGCTCGGTTCAATATGGACCTAACCAAATAATTCCGAGTGTGATCCAAAACGCAAAACACCTATTGTATTCGAAGCCTCATCAATCCATATAAGCAGGAAGTCCCCTTCCACATGGCATTCCATACACCAAAACGCCCTTCATTTATGATTCATTG
>USIY01000214.1 GCA_900554845.1 uncultured Bacteroidales bacterium
GTTGGTTACAGCCGCCTCGTCACAAGCGCAGGAGGTGGGCATCAAGACCAACTTGATCAACGATGCCCTTTTGAGCCCCAACCTCGGCATTGAAATCGGTCTGGCGCCGCGCTGGACCCTTCAGCTGACGGGAGAATACAACGGTTGGAAAATCACCGACCATGATTCCAACAGCGACATGCCCCATCAGTGGAAACATTGGTTCGCCACCATCGAGCCGCGCTACTGGTTCTGCCAGCGCTTCGCCGGCCATTTCATCTCCATCAACGCCATAGGCGGCCAGTACAATTTCGGCCACATCGGCTTCAAGGAGAAATTCCTCGGCAGTGATTTCCGCGATCTCAACACAAAGCGTTATCAGGGATGGGCCGCCGGTGCCGGATTCAATTACGGTTACGCATGGCCCGTGCACAAGCACTGGAACATCGAGGCCGAGATCGGCATAGGCTGGATATGGACCAAATACGAGAAATACCCTTGCGGCAAGTGCGGTACCATCGAGGAGAAGGGACACCACAATTATGTAGGTCCCACCAAACTCGCAGTGAACGTTGAGTACCTGTTCTAATTCCCCGTTTAACCAATCAAAGGACAAAGAAATGAACAAGATAATTATGACATTGGCTGTGACGGGAGCCACCGCATTCGGCGCCATGGCCGTAAACCCGTCGGATTTTTCCACGGCCAATCTGCAGATTCTCCGTCCCACCGACGCCACCATGCGCGTGCAGATGGACCTTGTGCCTAATGATTTCAACATAAAATACAATCAGGATGTAAAGATAACTCCGGTGCTTCGCCAGACCAACGGCGATGTGTACAAGGAGCTTCCCTCGCTGACTTTCGCCGGCCGCAACGCCTATTATTATGACATCCGCGACGGTCAGGAGGGCGTGTACAAACGCAGCAGCAAAGAAGCCGTGAACTACGTGCAGGAATTCGCTTACGAACCCTGGATGGAGCATTCGAAGCTGGACTTCAAGTGCGTCACCGGATGCTGCGGAAAGGAAAGCGTGCAGGACGTCCCGATGGCCACAATGGATTTCGAGGCCCCGCAGTTCAATCCCACGTTCACTTATGTGCGCCCCGACGCAGTGGACTCCAAGACCTTCAATCTGAAGGGACAGGCATTCATCAACTTCCCCGTCAACAAGACGGTGATCTATCCCGACTATATGACCAACCCGTCGGAGCTGAAGAAGATAATGGACACCATCGACGCCGTGCGCGACAACAAGGACGCCACTGTGAAGCATATCTTCCTTACGGGCTACGCTTCGCCTGAGGGTCCGTACGCCAACAACGTCCGGCTGGCACAGGGCCGTACGGAGGCTCTGCGCGAATATATCCGCAAACAGTACGCCTTCCCCGAGAAACTCTTCACGGCCAATTCGGTGCCTGAGGACTGGGAGGGTCTGAAAGAGGCGGTGAAGAAGTCGGCGCTCCCCGACCGCGACCGTATCCTGGAATTCATCAATTCCGGATATCCTATTGAGAAACGCAACGACGAGCTGCGCCGTCTCTTCCCCGAGAGCTACGCATATCTGCTCCGCGAGGTGTATCCCGGCCTGCGTCACACCGATTATGTCGTGAACTATGAAGTTCGCAAGTACACCGACGTCAACGAAATCCGCCAGGTGCTGAAGACACGTCCCCAGAACCTCAGCCTGAACGAGTTCTTCCTGGCCGCCCAGAGCTACAAATCGGGCACTCCTGAATTCGACGAGGTGTTCGACGTGGCCGTGCGTATGTTCCCCGACAATCCCGTGGCCAATCTCAATGCCGGCATGTCCTCCATCAGCCGGGGCGACCTTACCGGTGCCGAAACATTCCTGAAACGCGCGGGCAATTCCCCCGAGGCTGAGTACGCACGCGGTATCCTCGCGGCAAAGAAGGGTGATTACGACACCGCCATGTCCATTCTGGGAAAGGTCAACACCAAGGACGCGAAAGAGGCGGTGAAGCAGATTGAGAACATTCTGAATTACAAAGGCGCCGTAACATATCTGAACAAGTAGTATTGGCTTCTATGGAATCACAGGAGAAGCAACCTTTGATAGGGATGACCCTCGATGAGCTGCAGGATGTGGCTTATCGGGGGGGCATGCCCAAATTCGTCGGCAAACAGCTTGCCGAATGGATCTATTCCAAGGCCGTTACGGAATTCGACGAGATGATCAACATCTCCAAGAAGAACCGTCAGTGGCTCGGCGAGAATTATGTGGTGGGCCGCGAGGCCCCTTCCAAGGTGTCGAAGTCGCAGGACGGGACAGTTAAGTATCTTTTCCCCGTCGGCGACGGACGCACGGTGGAATCCGTCTACATCCCCGACAAGGAGCGGGCCACGCTGTGCGTGTCCAGCCAGTCGGGATGCAAGATGAACTGCTATTTCTGCGCCACCGGCAAGATGGGCTTCCGCAAACAGCTCACCGCCGCCCAGATCGTCAACCAGATTCTGAGCGTACCCCCGAAGCCGGCTCCCGGCAACTCCCCCATGCAGCCGCTCACCAATGTGGTGTTCATGGGAATGGGAGAACCTCTGGACAATTTCCGGGAAGTGTACAAGGTGATACAGATCCTCACCGCACCGTGGGGACTGGCATGGAGCCCGAAACGCATCACCGTGTCGACCGTCGGCAAACTGCCCGAGCTGAAGGATCTGCTCGACAAGACCCAGGTGCACGTGGCCATAAGCGTGCATACCGCCGACACGGCCCAGCGTGAGTCGATGATGCCGGCGCAGAAGGCCTTCCCCATCTCGGCGGTGATGAAACTGCTCTCCGCCTACGATTTCAGCCACCAGCGACGCCTCAGCCTGGAGTACATCATGTGGCGCGGTGTCAACGACGACATAGCGCACGCGGAGATGCTCGTGAAGCTTATCGGCGACATCGAGTGCCGCGTGAATCTTATACGGTTCCACAAGATCCCCGGGGTGAAGCTGGATCCCGCCAGCGACGAGCGTATGCTGATGTTCAGGAATTTCCTGAACTCCAAGGGCATCACGGCCACAATCCGCGCCAGCCGCGGCGAGGACATCGAGGCCGCATGCGGCATGCTGTCCACCAAATGCTGAAAAATTTCGGCATGTCGGGATTTTTTTGTAACTTTGCGGCGCAATATTCCCGTGTGATGGGAAACCCGGTCGCAATGATCCGGGTTTTGAGTAACACAACAAAAATAAAATGAAAAAGTACGCATTGAACGCCCAGCCTCGTACCGAACTGGGCAAGAAGTCGGTGAAGGCCCTTCGTAACGAGGGCAAGATTCCCGCAGTCATCAACGGCGGCGCTCTGGTTGAGCTCCCCTACACCGGCGCTCTCAAAGAGGGTCAGAAACTCGTTGAGCTCGACGCTAAGCGCGGCATCATCACAACCGACATCGTGGTAAACGCAGAGGATGTACGCAAGCTCATCTACACTCCCGACATCTTTGAGGTTGACCTCAATCTGAACGGCGAGGAGATCAAGGCCGTCATCAAGGACCTGCAGTTCCAGCCCGTGAAGGACACTCTGCTCCACATCGATTTCCTTCAGGTATATCCCGACAAGCCCATCATTATGGAAGTTCCCGTCCAGATCGAGGGTCACGCCGAGGGTGTGAAGGCCGGCGGTAAGCTTACGCTCTCCATGCGTAAGCTGAAAGTGAAGGCTCTCTACAACGAGATCCCCGAGCGTCTGGTGATCAACGTCGACAATCTCGGTCTGGGCAAATCCATGGCCGTCGGCGACCTCCACTTCGAGGGTCTGGAGCTGATGAACGCCAAGAACGCCGTTGTATGCGCCGTTCAGCTTACACGTGCCGCACGTGGAGCCGCTGCAAAAGCAGCTGAGGCTTAAGTTTAGATCGCTAATCAAATCGCATCATGCTCTCCTCAGGGCATGATGCTTTTTGTTTGTTATCATTATGATGAATTTCTTCAAACGTCTGTTCGGCGCGGATGCCGGACAGCAATCGGATCCGGATATGAAACGTTTTCTGATAGCATGTCTGGGCAACATCGGCCCGGAGTATACAGGGACACGCCATAACGCCGGCTTCATGGTGGCCGACGAGCTGGCCCGTGACGCCGACGTGCAGTTTCAGTCGCGCCGCTACGGCGACATGGCCGTTGTGCGCGTCAAGAACTGCGAGCTGCTGGTGCTGAAGCCCTCCACGTTCATGAACCTCTCCGGCGTGGCCGTGCGTTACTGGATGAATCACGAGAAGCTGCCGTTGGAGAATCTTCTGGTGGTGGTGGACGATCTGGCGCTGCCGTTCGGGACATTGCGTCTGCGCAAGTCGGGCTCCGACGCCGGACACAACGGGCTGAAAA
>USIY01000215.1 GCA_900554845.1 uncultured Bacteroidales bacterium
CCAACGGAGGTATACGGCGGTCAAGCTGCTTCAGCTCATGATTCAGCACTTTCAGATCCTCACGAAAATCACCGCTGTACATTTTTTGTATCTCCGGGGAGTCGGCACGCGTCTGTATGCTTTGTATAGGCCATACGTATCTGTCCGGATCGGGGAAATGACGGAACAACAATCCTAAAATCATGTCACGTCCTTCCGAACCGAAATTGGGATACATCGTGACCTTCCCGAACAGATATTCAATTTCCGGATGCAACATCGTAAGGGCGCCGAGACCGTCCCAAAGATTGTCAAGAGCATAAATGGCCTTGGGCGCAGTCTTGGTGTTCTGATAATCTATCACCACAAAGCTACGCCCCAATTCCAAAGTCTTCGGCAGATATTTATCAAGAAATTCCGGACTGAAATTAAACATATGGCTCGTGGCGATACGGGGCACACCGTTCTCCACCTTAATGTCGTTGCCCAGAATGAAACGATAACCGCCGATTATCTCCTGCGTCTCGGGAGACCAGACAATCAACTGCTGACACGGATTCTCCATAGTGTCGAATTCATCTATGTCCAGCTCCATACCGGTACCTCCTCCGGCGTCTCTGAAAGAGATCTCGCGCAGACGCCCAATCTCGCGCATGGTGTTCGGAGCGTTGAAAGCATCAACCACGTACACCTCGTTCCCGCCACGGTTGGTATGGCATAGAAGACGCTCCTCCGTCAATTCCGAAAGTATCAGGTTTATGTCTATCTTTTCTATTATAGGCTGCATCCTTTTATCCTACTCATACATTAAAACGGAAATGCATTATATCGCCGTCCTGCACCACGTATTCCTTGCCTTCCACACCAAGCTTACCGGCCTCACGCACGGCGTTTTCGGAACCGAGGGTGACATAATCGTCGTATTTTATCACCTCGGCGCGGATAAAGCCCTTTTCAAAGTCGGTATGTATAATGCCGGCGGCCTTAGGTGCCTTGGTGCCTCGTACGAAAGTCCATGCGCGGCATTCGTCGGGACCGGCGGTGAAATATGTCTGCAAATCCAGAAGATTGTAAGCGGCGCGGATCAATCGATCGGCGCCGGATTCCTCCAGACCCATTTCCTCAAGAAACTCACGACGTTCCTCGGCTGTGTCAAGTTCCGCGATTTCGCTTTCAGTACGCGCCGACACTATCATGACTCCCGCGCCCTCGGCCTCGGCGGCCTGACGCACCTTCTCTGTATACGCATTGCCGTTCACGGCCGAAGCATCGTCCACATTGCATACGTACAAAACAGGCTTATTGGTCAACAGGAACAGCTCTTTCGCGAATTTTTGTTCCTCGGCTCCGTCAAGTTCCACGCTGCGGGCAGGCTTCCCCTGCTCCAGCGCCTCCTTATATTTCTGAAGGACCGACACTTGCATTTTGGCGGTTTTATCGGCGCCTACCTTGGCGGCCTTTTCCGTCTTGGCAAGCCGGGAATCAACTGTCTCGAGATCCTTAAGCTGAAGTTCGTAATTTATCACTTCCATGTCACGAACAGGATCGACGCTCCCGTCGACATGGGTCACATTTTCGTCATCAAAGCAGCGCAACACATGAAGAATGGCGTCAGTTTCACGTATATTCGCCAAAAACTTGTTTCCAAGACCTTCGCCGCGTGAGGCGCCTTTCACCAATCCTGCTATGTCCACAATTTCCACCGTAGCAGGCACCACCGATTTGGGCGAGCACAACTCCACAAGACGTGTGAGTCGAGCGTCAGGTACGGAAATCATGCCAACATTAGGCTCGATGGTACAGAACGGAAAATTGGCCGATTGAGCCTTGGCGCTGCTCAAACAATTGAACAACGTGGACTTCCCTACATTAGGCAGTCCAACTATACCGCATTTTAACGACATTACTAATTTTGCTTGTTACAAACGCAAAATTAGTAAAATTTTCGCTATCCACAAAGTATATAAGGAGTAACGCTTACCACGGAGCTCCCCCGATACGGTCATACACATATGTCTGGACTCTTCCGCCTCCGGTGGTCCATTGCAGCCACAAAGTGTTGTTGCCATGCGTGAACCAATAGCTTGTGGTCATCGGCGAAGAATACTCATACTGTATATTTATCTGATAATTAGATGCCCCCGATACAGCGTCCTGACACCAGTACCGCAAATTCTCCTCCTCCCGGTAGCCGTTGTCAAGATAATAATACATACCACGGCCATTACCGTTGAAATACATATAATTGGCTTCGCTGACCGGAACAGGGTCTGAATTATATTGCACCAATTGCCAATACCCTCTCAGACGGGTGTCGTTGAAATTCCATCCATAAGGAGGATTGCCCCACCATGGTCCGTCGTCCGGTCCGCAGGATACAAACGTGATGGAAAGCAACGCCACAAGCGCGGCAAACCACATTTTCTTATTCTTCAATACCTTCATAACTCTTGGAAAAGTTTATTATATTTATAATTCTTTAACCAAGAGAAATCGCAAAAAGTTTGCTTAAAGCACTTCTTATTTTGAAGTCTTTTTTAAAATTCAGTGAAGCTGTACGGCAGCAACGAAGCCACCGAGGGAAAACGAATTATGCGCTCGCGCCCGTAAAGAATCACTTCGATGGGACCGTACAATGTCTCATATTCCAATAAAGCCTGCCGGCAAACACCGCAAGGGCTGATCGGCTGTCCTTGAAAACACAAATCATAAGGCGTGGATTCAGGTCGGTCACCCAATGTCCAGGCGGCTATGGCTATCTTCTCGGGACGCACGCCGGGATAAAGGGCGCCCGCCTGAAAGATAGCGTTGCGTTCCGCGCACATTGTAGGAGAAAAAGCTGCGTTTTCCTGATTGGAGCCAACCACCATCTCCCCGTTGGCCATAAGAACAGCGGCACCCACGTGGAACTTTGAATATGGAACATAACTGGTGCGCGTCATTTTCTTGGCTGTTTCCACCAACTTTTTATCTTCTCCAGAAAGTTCATGGTAATCCAGTTCCTCCGCTTCAATCTTTATCTCTATCTTTTTCATGGCTCAGTGATTTTGCTATGTTACAATGGTTCGGTGATTTATTTTTGCAAATATAACATTAATATTCTAATTTTGGATTATGAAACTTACTGCAAGGACCATAATATTGGTGTTGGCGGCGACGGCGGCAATTTCTTTTGTTGCGCGCGGCGACGCCTATCAGGAATATATAGAGACTTACGGCGGCATGGCTGTGGAACAACAACAGCTTCACGGCATACCGGCATCCATAACATTGGCTCAGGGTCTGCTTGAAAGCAACGCCGGCCGCTCCAGACTCGCCACCTACGGCAACAATCATTTCGGCATAAAATGCCACAACACCTGGACAGGCGACACCATGCTCCGCAACGACGACAGCCGAAACGAATGCTTCCGCGTATACGACAAAGCAGAAGATTCATTCAACGACCATTCCCGATTTCTGCTCAGGGAACGTTACGCCTCTCTTTTCAAACTGGATCCTCTTGATTACACGGCATGGGCAAAAGGACTGAAAAAATGCGGCTACGCCACGGATCCGAACTACGCTTCGCGTCTTACTGCCATAATAGAGAGATATGCACTTTATGTCTATGACAGCGACGCCGGAAGAAACGCCGAGGAAAACGCCGCTTTTATACAATCCACTCTCGCCGCATCGCATCCTGTGCGCCGCACTCGAGGAATCCATTATGTGATCGCCGCCCCGGGAGACACTTATAAAACCATCGCGAAAGAATTCAACGTGGACGTCAAAAAACTTCTTGAATACAACGATGTGCGCCGCAACCGCACGATCAAGGACTGGGAAGAAGTTTATCTGGAACCGAAACTTGCCGACGCTCCCTCCGACATTAAGACGATAGTAATAGGAGAAGGCGAGTCCATCCATTCGGTGTCACAACGTCTTGGCGTGTCAATGAAGACGCTTCTGGATCTCAATCCGAAAGTCCCTGACAAATCAGGCGAGACCCTGAAGCTGCATTGACGGTTAATTTACAATTTTCCCAATTGAGTCGCGATGACATAAATGGCGATTGAGGAACTTGAGGCCACGTTAAGCGAATGTTTGGTGCCGTACTGCGGTATTTCAAGAATATAATCCGCCATATCCACTATTTTCTGGTCCACACCGTTCACTTCGTTGCCGGCCACCAACAGATACTTCTCGTCGGGCTTCGCTATGAAATCGGCAAGGTCCATACTGTTGTGCGTCTGCTCCAGCACACAAATTTTCCAACCTTCGCGCCGCATGCGTTCCGCGCATTCAACGGCATCGGGC
>USIY01000216.1 GCA_900554845.1 uncultured Bacteroidales bacterium
GTCCCTTGCCTCGACTTTGAAAGTTCTGTTTAGCTTAGCTTCCTTCGGAGCCGGGTAAGTCACAAGTTCTCCGTACAATGACAAAACCGACATGGCGAACAGAATTAAAACTGAAAATTTCTTTTCCATAGATTCATGATATCATATTAATAAGTTGGTCAGGCGCTGCCGCGCATTATAACGGCAGCGCTCGTACTATAATAGTATTTTCAATCGCATTTATTGTCAAGACGGACACTTATTTCCTGAACTGCCGATTTATAACGATCGTCACCCGGGGCCTCGACGCAGAGCGTTATGCCGCTCCAAAGTCTATTTGGATCCTTTCCGAAATAATCCGGATCGTATTTGAAGGAATATTCTCCTGTCTGCACGGCAGGCCCCGATATCAAAGTGATTTTAGGACGCGTCGTTGCGTGATCGCTACTGATTGTCATATGGCTTTCATCCACAAACACCGGTTCAAGAGTGAACGTGTCCCCTTTTATCTTGGCATTGATTTTAACATGGCGGTCGGGATTGTATTCCAAAAGTTTTCCGTCATACATTGCCGAGACATATTGAGGTTTCTTACCCAAAGTATCTTTGTAACGGGATTTTGTAAGATTCACCATCTCCTGATCCTGGTACCAGAACTGTTCATAAGGGCATTCGCTTTCCGTACCGTCGACGATCCAGCGGGAATAGTACACTCCACCCTCCGGACGCGGATCATTCAATGCTTTCTCTATGAAACGAGCCATATAATCCATAGTTTCATCACAAAGGTCGAAATGCCCTTTGCCGGTATCGCATAAGAATGATATCCTGCTGTCGGGGTACATCATTCTGAATGCAAGAGCCGGACGCACGCGCGCCTCCCACCATTCATATTCACCCTCTATCATCAATCCCGGGATGCGATCTATGTTCCGCGTTCTCCCCCATTCAACATTAGCCCTGCCATATCCGCACAAGTTGGTTCGCGGAGCGTCTCCATGATATGAAATTATACACAGAGTGCGTTCCGGATTCCATGCCGCGAAATTCCACGGAAACGTGGCCTGGGCGGAATGTCCGAAAGGTATTACCCGAGCATCCGCTATTTCAGGATGACCCGTCCCTTGGGCGAAGCCGTTCATTATTGAGTCGAATCGTTCCTGACACCCTTTGCTGACATCCCAGTCCTGTGACCCTCTTTGGATAAAGGCCATAGCCACTCCGAGCGAATCCATTTTATTACAGAAAACGGAAGATCGAAACAGGACTTCCTCTGTCATGTTCTGATGACAGTACAAAACAGCCTTCACTTCCTTTTCAATCCTCGGCAGTCTGATATAAGCCTTGCGCCCCGAATCGCCGAAAGAATAATCGAATTGAACCTTTACCGGTTGAATGGCCGCCTGCGCCTGCATTTGCGCGGCAACCGCCAGTATTAGAGCCGATATGACAAATTGACGCATAATTGACCTTATCTTTTTAAAATCTTTTTGCCCGAGCGGATATAAACACCGGAAGGAAGACGTGAGAAATCGGTTCCGCAGCGGACACCCGCGAGATTATAGATAGGTGCGTTGACATCATACTCTGCCTCGGCATTCAATTCTGTAACCGCAGAACTTCCGGCGGCATCTTTCAGGTCTTTCAAAGTCTTGAAAGTACGGATCCACCGCAACTTCAGCGGCTGCGCAAGATCTTTGAAACGCAACTGAAGAGGGAGTGAAGTAATCTGGTCTGCAGCCACGGTGGTCTTGGGATCTCCTTTGGAATTCATAAATGAACCTTGGGTCAGGTCATAGTAAAACACATTCTCCGGTTCTTTACCCGAGAATTTGTCATATCCGTTGCCCCAGGAATTACTGCCGGAATAAAGAGCCGTTCCTGCGCCTTCCGGCATTTCCATGCAGAATGCTAGATAAGGATAGTTGCCGGCATGAAACGGGAATGACCATCCGCGACCCAGACGCCCGGTGCCGTCTCCCTTGGGTGTCAATACCAGCGAGCCGTCGATAAATTCCACAGTCCCGTTGGCGCCGGGGACAGTCCAGACATTCTCTTCCTCGTTTAGGAACGAGTCGTCAAGCCGACCCCACAGGAAGCTTACAGGTTCCGTAATCCGTTCATCGCCGTTGTCATTATAGCGAACCCAGTACGTATATCCCGGAACAGTGCCTTGAATCGTGTTATCTTCAAAATGCCCGCTCTTATTGTCGGACGACATAACTTCCGCTTCCTCCACATTGTCGGAAATGCTTCGGAGCACTTCTACGTTTTCGGCCAAGATTCCGCTGAATTCCCAGTCAGCCACAAAACTCTTGCCCTTGGCGTCCAGATAGCCTGTGAGTTCAGCTTTTTTATCATACGAGCTGTTGTAAACAAGTCGTATCGACTCTATGTTAAGACTTGGATCACCCGACACTACATATATTCTGAGCACCGAGGCTCCGGCAGGCAAACTCACTTTTGAAATCTTGCCCTCGGTCATCTCCGCTGACGCCGGGAACACGGCAGAGATAGTTTCGGAGCCTGACACAGCGGCACCAAGTACCACTTTCTTGTCGGATTTGTATTTTATAACCACATCGTACGTGTCGGTCACCGGAGAAGCAACGGTATAACTCAACCATTCTCCATCACGGCAGTCTGTCACCGTCCAAGCATCCCCGATCTTCGCAAGAGCCACACCTCCGTCAGGGCGATACGCTGAAGGGGCGCTTGCCGAAACCTTATGATAGGTATGACCTTCGCCGTCTTCGCTCAGATTGTAGTAGTCGTAGTCCGCGGCGCTGAACTGTCCCGGGACATTATGTATCCCCGAGACTCGCTGCCCGGAAGCATACGACACGGGGTCTCCGGCCATCCAAGCGCCAAGAGTCTTGGTCAATGTCCCCCATCCGTTCCACTCATAATACCAGTTGGGCGCGGCGCCCCATGTTTCGAATCCGTAAGTGTCCATTGTATAGTCGCGAGTGCGGCGCAGCCATTTCGTCGCCTCTTCGCTTTCACCGGCACGGACCACATAGTGAGCATAGGCCGACTCACGCGAACCTACATTGCTGATGCTCCCGCGACCGTCCGGGCTCGGTTTTTTGGAATACCAGCGGCCGCTGCGGGTACGCGTCTGCAGATACATGTTGTTCTCCAAGGACACGTCCTCCGGATTTGTGGAATAACCGGCGGGCTCCCAAGGTTCCGGTTGGTCAGTATAGGATTTGAAATTCGACAGATTATAGCGGTAATTGAACTCTATGCCTTTCAGCAGGCGGTTGTCAAGCAGTGAGTAAAACTTGTCTCCCTGGTTCCAAGCGATTTCCGCGAACTCTATATATTTATGGACGCCTGCCAGAACATGGCCCTGGTCGCGCGATGACTCCTGACATTGTCCGTTGGGATAGAAATAGTATTGGAGCAACTCATCATAACCGTAATCCTCTATGTCGCTGCCACGGCCGTTCAAGCTGTATACATCCATGTACTCGTTGGAATCGGATGTCGGTTTGGATCCGGTATGGGGAGGACCCGACACATATGGAAGGTCGTCGGAGCGATGAGGCAGTCCGGACACATAACGAAGTGCCCTGTCATACATGATCTCATTGTCGAGGTACACTCCCATGGCGAGCATCGCCAGCATCCCGAACATTCCCTGATTGCCATGACGGGCCGCGTCGCCGTTGAATATGTTCCAGTAAAATGTCACTCCGTTTTTCTCATCGTCGCTGCTGGCGTATTTGGCGTAGACATCTTCTGTGGTGGAATAATAAGGATAAGTCAGCATGTCCTTGAAGCGTTGTTGATCCTCGGGCAGCCATCCTTCATAATCGCGCATCAATTCCGCGGCCTCGATCATCAGATTGATTTTGCCGTTGTCCAACGGACCCGTGCCGCGCGCCGATGTGTTGGTGTAATGGCTGTTGGCATTCAGGAACTCCACGGCCTTGTCGGCGTAACGCTTGTCTCCTGTTATTTTCCATATCAACGCCAGATCGTGCGCACAACGTCCGTCACGGCCTACGGTTCCGTTGAACTGCCCGCTGCGGATCTGGGTGCCACGGTCCTCCACCTTACGGTTCAGATCCACATATTCCGTGGCAAGCATGTTACGGAAGGTAGTGTAGAATGGCTCCTCCTTGGCATTTACCACCGCCTTCATTCTGTCGATCTGGCCCTGAGTATAGGAGATGCCGGGATGCACGAATGTACGCGCCATCATCGGCAGACCGCCGGCCAGCAACATGATCGACATCAGAATTGCCGCATATAACTTTTTCATATTCATTATACTATTATTGCA
>USIY01000217.1 GCA_900554845.1 uncultured Bacteroidales bacterium
GTCGCGGACGCGCGCAGCTCCGACACCCACGAACATCTCCACGAAATCCGAACCGGACATGGAGAGGAAAGGAACGCTCGCTTCGCCGGCAACGGCTTTGGCAAGCAGGGTCTTACCGGTTCCGGGAGGGCCCACAAGCAACGCACCCTTGGGAATTTTGGCTCCAAGATCAGTGTAACGCTGGGGATTTTTAAGGAATTCAACAATTTCCTCGATCTCGACTTTTGCCTCGGAAAGGCCCGCCACATCGTCAAAAGTCACATTCGTGCCGTTGTCCTTGTCGAAAACCATGGCTTTGGATTTGCCGACGTTGAAAATTCCACCGCCTCCTCCTCCTCCGGCCATTCTTTTGGACATGTAGTACATAAAGAAGAATATCAGTACAACCGGCCCGAAATACCAGAACAATTTCATCAAGTCGGAACCTTTTTCATAGGAGACTTTTATGATGGGTTTGCCTTCGGCCTGCAAGGATGTGTTCCAAGAGTCGATTTTCTCCTGGATTTTGTCGGTTGAAGGTATTGTCGTCACCAATTTTTTATCACCGGTGAACGTCGGATTCATGTCAAAGTGTTGGTTTTTGGCACCTTGGGTTGTAAGAATTCCTTCTGCCATACCGTTAGCGGCCTGTACGGCGATTTTGTCCATGTCGCCGGCAAGAGCGGCATGTTCGAAATCGGACCAATCCACTTCCTTGGACTGAGAACCATCCTGAAAGTAGTAGAGTGCCAACAGAGAAACAGCGATCAGGATATACATCCAATACATATTGAACAGCGGCCGTTTGGTGCTGTTGCCCGGTCTTTTCTTTTTGGGTTGAAGCATGTTCATTGCAGTATTTGTGGAGAGTCTGAAAGATTAATCCAAATCGGGAATAAGGTTGATACAGGCGTCGCTCCACAGATCCTCAAGATTGTAGAGATCCCTGACTTCGGGGAGGAATATATGTGCTATCACGGAACCGTAATCCATCACGATCCATTGCGCGTTGCGTTCGCCGTCGGTGTTGTACGGTTTCAGATGACAGTCTTCAAGGACTTTGTCTCTTATATTGTCGGCGATGGACTGCACTTGGGTCGTTGATTTCCCTTGACAGACGATAAACCTGAAGGCCGGAGCGCTTTCGATGTCCTCGAGATTGATGTCGGCAATCTTCGAGCCTTTGACGTCCTGAATGGCTTCGATGATATTGTCTGCCAGTCGGTCGGTTATATTTTGTGTGTTGTCGTTATAAGGCATTCGAGTTAGTTTCGATTTTTGTTTATGATAAGCCGGTCAGTCAATAATTGATCTAATATCCTGGCCGTTTACAGGAACTGCATACAATGTAATAAGTCCTGCCTATATAATAAACAAATTTAAGGCCAAAAAGTATTATTTGCCGTGCAAAGATAGTTCATTTGTGTGAAAAAACAAAGGGACCCGATAAACGGATCCCTATTTTGGTCGATTTTGTACTTTTCGCAACCTAGGGGATTAGTCCACAGGTTCGAGCTGGACGGTAAAATGCCGCATGAGAGGAGCTTCCCAAGTGATTCTTACGCCATGGTTTATTTCTTCACGGCGGTCATAGACATTCTTGAGAGCGGCGGCGATAACACGCATATGGTTGTCGGTATATACGCGTCGCGGAATCGCCAAGCGTACGAAATCGTTTCCGCCGAAGCGATTTTCACGTGTCACGGGATCACGGTCGGCAAGAATATATCCGATTTCGCAGCCGCGTATTCCAGCCTCACGGTACAGTTCCACTGTCAGAGTCTGAGCGGGAAACTCTTCCTTGGGAACATTGGTTAGCACCTTCAGGGCGTCCACAAATATGGCGTGTCCTCCGTAGGGACGTTGGTACGGGATTCCATATTCATCGAGCAGTCCGGCGAGGAACTCCACTTGATGGATTCGTGTGTGCAGCATCTCATACTCCGTGTTTTCCTCCAGTCCTACGGCGAGCGCGGCCATGTCGCGGCCGTTCATTCCGCCGTAAGTAAGATATCCTTCGAACGGGATGGCGAACATTTTTGCACCTTCATATACATCCTCCCATCTGGTGGCGATGAATCCTCCCATGTTGACCAGACCGTCTTTTTTGGCGGACATAGTCATTCCGTCGGCCAAGGAGAACATTTCAAGCACAATTTCCTTGATGCTCTTGTCAGCGTAACCCTCTTCCCGGGTCTTGATGAAGTATGCGTTTTCAGCGAAACGCGCCGAATCGAAGAACACTCGCTTGCCGTATTTGTCCGCTATCTTGCGCACTTCGCGGAGATTCTCCATGCTTACGGGCTGACCTCCGGCAGTGTTGTTGGTTACAGTGACGATAATGAAGGGGATGCGGTCGGAATGTTCCTCAAGGACCTTCTCAAGTTTCCTCGGGTCTACGTTTCCTTTAAAAGGCACCTCAAGCTGAGTGTTTTTCGCTTCGTCGACAGTGCAGTCCACTGCGAAAGCCTTACGTGCCTCGATATGTCCTTTGGTGGTGTCGAAGTGTGAGTTCCCCGGTACATAGTCGCCCTCTTTGACAAGGTGCGAGAAGAGCACATTCTCGGCGGCGCGTCCCTGATGTGTCGGGATGACGTATTCAAAACCGGTGATGCGGGAGATAGTGTCTTTGAGTTCAAACCATGAACGGGCGCCGGCATATGACTCGTCGCCCATCATCATCGCCGACCATTGACGGTCCGACATGGCTCCTGTTCCAGAGTCGGTCAGAAGATCTATATATACTTCATCGGCCTTGAGCTGGAACACATTGTAGTGTGCGCGTTTCAGCCATTCTTCACGCTCTTCGCGAGTACTGGTGCGGATGGGTTCCACCATCTTGATCTTCCATGATTCTGCGTATGGTAATTCCATGGGGTATAGATATTAGGTTGTAAATTTATTACTGTTTTGTCTGCAGTGCAAAGTTACTGAAAAAAATCCTATATACAAAAAATATTGAGAAAAAATCAACAGTCCCGTCAGAACCGGTGATTTATAGTCACTATGAATTTATAGTCACTATGAAATTGAGTGAGGCTTGGATTATTTCGGAGAGAGGGTGCGGTCACCGATTTCCTTTGCAAGAATGCGCCTAAGATTCATAAGGGAGTTAAGTTTCATCTGGATTTTTTGCTCCTGTTCCAGATCCATATTGGACGCTGAATCATGGAACTGACGTAACAATTTGCGCAACTGCTGGTTAAGAATCTCCGATTTCCATTCCATAATTGCTCTGGGCACCAATGTGTCGAGACGGTTCTCCTCGCGCTCGCTGTCGGGCATATTGGCATAGATATTGCTCAGATGGTGCTTTTCACGCAACAGCACAGTCGCGGTGTCGCGAACCGTATCATCCTCATGGCTCGCGAGAAAGCGGGCCGGCCATATTTTTATGAATTCATTGATCTGGCTGTCGGCCCAATCCTCAAGTTCCTTTTCAAGTTTTTGTTCGCGGCTTGTTATCTGGGCCACCGATAAATCTTTTGAAGCTATTTCTTCGATGCCTTTGCGACGGCGTTCGTCCTTCTCCCGGTCAATTTCAGCGCGACGTTGAAACAAGGCCTTGTCGAATTCCGTTTTTGAGCGTTTCAATTCCTGAAAAATAGCGGCGTATTCCGGAATTGAGAATTTCATGTCATCCGCTTCCAGCTCGCTTTCCACATATTCCAACACATTCATCAATGAATCGTCATCCTCGTCGACTGTGCTGAACACTTCTTTATAACCATAACGGATACAGTACCTTATGATAGACAACTCCAATGGACGGAACGATGTGTCGGCAGGCTGGCGTCCCGTCGACTTCGAGCCATTGATATTGCTGACAGTCTCGCCTATGGAGGGACGGTTTTCAGCGGGTTGCGGAGCCTGGGGTTTCGACATGCCGTCTTCGTTATGAAGGCGGCTCCACTCGCGCTCTTTTTTCCATTTCTGTATAAGTTCCTCACGGGCTCGGCCAACGGATTTGGCTATGGATTCTTCAGATACCGCCAACAAGCGGGCGCATTCCTGGACGTATACATCTCGGGCAACAGGATCGGGTATATGGGCGATCGACTCCACCACGCTGTTGACGGCGTTGATGCGTTTCTGAGGGTCGCGGGCGGTTTCGGGAGTCAGAAGCACCTGGATTTTGAAGCGGATTATATCGGTCTCATGTTCATCGACATAATGTCTGAATTCTTCGGATGTGTGTGTTCTGGCAAAAGAATCAGGATCCTCTCCGTCGGGGAGAAGAAG
>USIY01000218.1 GCA_900554845.1 uncultured Bacteroidales bacterium
CAGTGACGATACCAACGCCGAGCTCGCGGAGCGCGCCAGCCATCTGGGCCGCGAGTTCGTCATCCAGGTCGAAGGCAATGTGGCCGAGCGCCAGAGCAAAAACCCGAAACTGCCCACCGGCGACATCGAGGTGATTGCCGATGCGCTGACCATCTTGAACCGGAGCGAAATCCCTCCGTTCACTATTGAGGAGGACACCGACGGCGGCGATGACCTGCGCATGAAGTACCGATATATGGATTTGCGCCGTCCCAATCTGCGCCGCAATCTGGAATTGCGTCATCGTATGGCGTTTGAAATCCGCCGTTACCTCGATGCAAACGGATTCCTGGAGATCGAGACTCCAATTCTTGTGAAGTCCACTCCCGAGGGCGCCCGCGACTTTGTGGTGCCAAGCCGAATGAATCCCGGTGAATTCTATGCGCTGCCCCAGAGCCCTCAGTTGTTCAAGCAGCTCCTTATGGTGTCCGGTTACGACCGGTACTTCCAGATTGCCAAGTGCTTCCGCGACGAGGACCTGCGTGCTGACCGTCAGCCGGAGTTCACCCAGATCGACTGCGAGATGTCGTTTGTGGAACAGGAGGATGTAATCGAGATGTTCGAAGGCCTCGTGAAACATATTTTCAAATATGTCAAGAATATCGACTTCAAGGATCCGTTCCCTCGCATGACGTGGAACGACGCCATGGCAAAATACGGCAGCGACAAGCCCGATATCCGTTTCGGCATGGAGTTCAAGGATCTGACGGATCTGGCCAAAGGCCACAATTTCCCCGTGGCCGACGAAGCTGAGCTGGTGGTGGCCATCGCCGCCCCCGGTTGCGCGGGCTACAGCCGCAAGCAGACCGATGAACTGACCGAGTTCGTGAAACGTCCGCAGGTCGGAGCCAAAGGTCTGATGTGGGTGAAATTCGAGCCGGACGGCAAGATCAAGAGCTCAGTGGGCAAGTTCTATACCGACGAGGAGCTTAAGGCCTGGGGCGAACGCGCCGGGGCCAAGGAGGGCGATCTTCTGCTGGTGATGGCTGGCGACGCGATGAAGACGCGCAAGCAGATGTGCGAGCTGCGCCTGGAAATGGGCAACCGTCTCGGTCTGCGCGACAAGAGTGTCTTCGCGCCGTTGTGGGTGATAGATTTCCCGTTGTTCGAGTGGGACGATGAGACGCAGCGATACTATGCCATGCACCATCCTTTCACAAGCCCCAATCCTCAGGACATTCCGTTGCTTCACACCGACACGGGCAAAGTGCGTGCCACTGCCTATGACATCGTGGTGAACGGCACTGAGTTGGGAGGCGGTTCGATACGTATTCACGACGCCCAGCTTCAGGACACGATGTTCGAGTTGCTGGGATTCACTCCCGAACGTGCTCAGGAACAGTTCGGTTTCTTGATGAACGCCTTCAAATACGGCGCGCCTCCTCACGGAGGTCTGGCTTTGGGATTCGACCGTTTTGTCTCGATCGTGGCGGGTCTGGATTCCATACGCGATGTCATCGCTTTCCCGAAGAACAATTCCGGCCGCGATGTGATGAACGAGAGCCCCAGCCCGCTGGATCCGGCGCAGCTTGAGGAGCTCCAACTGACACTCAAAGAGAAGTAAATGACAAAAGTACGCGAGGTGGCGGGCGCCATTGAGGCGTTCGCCCCGCTCAAGTTACAAGAGGGATACGACAACGCCGGCCTCCAGGTCGGCGACCCCGGTGCCGATGTCTCGGCAGTGTTGCTCTGCCTGGACGTTAACGAGGATATTCTCGAGGAGGCAAAGCGGCGTAGCTGTTCGATGGTGGTGAGCCACCATCCTTTGATATTTCACGGACTGAAGAGCCTGACAGGTGCCGACGAGACACAGAAGCTTGTGCTCAAGGCTCTTCGTTACGGCATCGCCGTGTATTCCGCGCATACCAATCTGGACTGCGCGTGGGACGGCGTGAGCCATGAAATGGCGCATATGGTCGGAGTCACGAATCTCCGTCCTCTGGCTCCTGCCCAACAGGACGCCAATGTGGGTCTCGGAGTGATCGGTGACATCGAGCCTACGCCGAAACTTGAATTGTTGCGTCGCGTCAAAGAAAAGTTTCAGGTGCGTTGCCTGCGTTATTCCACCGGCAACCGGAAGGTAGTGGTGAAGCGTGTGGCCCTGTGCGGAGGCTCGGGGGCAAGCCTGATACGCGAGGCGATCTCGGCCGACGCCGACATATTGATTACCGGAGACATCAAGTACCATGACTTCACGGGTTATGGCGACGAGATATTGCTGGCGGATATCGGTCATTTTGAGTCCGAACTATGCTCGGAACGTATATTCTCGCGGATTATCAGGGAGGCTTTCCCCGATATGGTGGTGTACTTTCCCGAGTCCGAGTCCAATCCCATAAATTTCATGTAAGATAATTATTCATATCATTCATATATGAGCACTGACACCAAGAAGAAAGAGAAAGAGCATAGCGTGGAGGAGCGCCTTCAGGCCCTGTACCAGCTGCAGACATATCTGTCGGACATCGACAGAATCCGTACGTTGCGCGGCGAGCTGCCCAACGAGGTGAAGGACTGCGAGGACGAGATCGCGCGTTACGAACTTCGTATCAATAAGCATCAGGATGAGATCCGTCAGCTTACGGAGTTTATCCACAAGTGCAACGCGGCGATCGAGGAGTGCCGCATGAAGATGGCGCAGTACGAGGATCAGATCAACAACGTCCGCAACAACCGCGAGTACGCTTTTCTTGAGAAGGAGCGCGAATATCAGACTCTGGAGATAGAGCTCAACGAGAAGAAAGTACGCGACGCCGCCGCGAAGATACAGGAAGAGAAGGAAATGCTTGCCAAGGATCAGGATGAGCTCGAGGACCATCGTCATATCCTGTCCGCCAAGAAGCAGGAACTTGAGGAGATCGTATCAGAGACACGTGCCGAAGAGGAACAGATCATGGCCAAGGCCAAGGCTGTGGAGCCGGTTATCGACGATTACACTCTGGCTGCCTTCAAACGTATCCGCAAGAACGCGCGTAACGGTCTGGGAATCGTGACCGTCCAGCGTAACGCCTGCGGTGGCTGCTTCAACCGCATTCCTCCACAGCGTCAGCTCGAGATCAAGATGCATAAGAAAGTCATCGTCTGTGAGTATTGCGGCCGTATTATGATCGACGCCAAGCTCGCGGGTATCGAGGAGGTGGCTGCCCCTGTGGCCGCGAAACCCACGCGACGTGTGAAAAAAATGGCTCCTTCAACGGAAAAATAAAAAACTGAGTAGCTACTTATTTTGAAGACTGTTGCCAAATGTGGAAGTTTGAACCCATATTGAAAACCACCATCTGGGGCGGCGATCGCATCGCTCCGTTCAAGGGTCTTGTAACGGACCTTTCCTGTGTGGGCGAGAGCTGGGAACTGAGCGGCGTGGAAGGAGATGAGTCGGTTGTGGCCGATGGTCCGGAAGCCGGAATGAAACTCCCCGCTTTGCTCGATAAATACGGAGCCGCCATAATGGGGGAACGTAATTATAAGAAATTCGGTAACCGTTTCCCGTTGCTGATAAAGTTTATCGATGCCCGCCAGGATCTCTCGGTCCAGGTACATCCGGATGACGAGATGGCCCGCAGACACAATCAGGCCAATGGCAAGACCGAAATGTGGTACGTAATCGACGCCGCTCCTGGCGCGAGACTTGCCAACGGGTTCAAAGCTCCTGTGAATCCTGACGATTATGCCGGGTTGGTGCAGAGCGGTGAAATTGAAAACGTGTTGAACTTCTGTGAGATAAAGCCGGGTGATGTATATTTCATACCCGCCGGGCGCGTCCATGCCATCGGAGCAGGAGCTTTCGTGGCGGAGATTCAGCAGACTTCCGATGCTACCTACCGTATCTACGATTATCATCGTAAGGACGCCAACGGTAACGAACGCCAGCTTCATACCGAACTGGCCAAGGAAGCGATCAATTTCAACGACACCGAGGGAGAGGCCGTGAAATACACCCCCCGTCACGACATTCCCGTGAACGTGGCGCGCTGCCCGTACTTCATCACTAATCTGCTGGATCTAGACGAGGAAGTGATGCGCGACTATGCCGAACTGGATTCCTTCATTGTCCTGATCGTGACCCAAGGATCTGGTGTGTTGCATTGCGGCGCCGACGCCGTGAGCAACGTGCCGACCGTCATGAAGGTGAAAAAAGGCGACACCGTGCTGGTGTCGGCGTCCGCGCAGGGTCTTGAGATC
>USIY01000219.1 GCA_900554845.1 uncultured Bacteroidales bacterium
CGGCATAGCCGTGGCGCTTGCACTGCTGATGCTCGCGCCGGCGGCTGAAGCCAAATTCCTGGAGAAACCCGAACCTGTACGGCCTTTCGAGGCTGAACTGTTGTTAGGCTTTGGCACCGCTGCCAAATTTCACGGTGGAAACTTTGTTCTCGGTTATTCATTCGGCCTTGAAATGAGAGGCAACATCAAGGAAACCCCCTGGGATATGGGCGGTTATCTTCGCTATGACGCAATCTACTACGATTATTCAGGTTATATGGCGACATCGAATCCTTACATGGGCCATTATGATCTCGACCGGCTCTACAGCTCGCTGACAATCGGAGCAGTGTCGCATTACAATTTCCGTCAGGGACGCAAGGTGAATCCCTTCGTCGGACTGGGCGTGGGTGTATCGCTCTATTCCAAAGAGGGTCACGATTTCATCAGTCCGTTCAGAACCGACGGATGTACCGTGAGCTTTATCCCCAAATTCGGCGTTGAGCTGGCAAGCTGGGTACGCTTCACAGCATACGGCGTGATTATCCGTAAGCGTTACAACATGGCCGGCATCTCCATCGGCCTAACCATAGGAGGATGGCGAAAAAATAGAATTCCTGATAAAACAAAATCGGTGTGTCAAAATTTTCATTCTGACACACCCTCGCGCTGCATAATGCCGTAGATTACTTCTCCAGATGGCGTACATACTCGCATGCCGCGAGCAGCCAGGCACCGGTTCCGAAATTTGAAGTGGAATTGCGGTCCACTACCTGTCCCCGGATTGCCTTCTCTCCTATCGGCTGCACATAACCGATGCTTCCATCAGGCTGCATGGCAGTATTGTAAAGGTAATTCCAACCTTTCTCAGCGGCCTTGAGATATTTCGGGTCCTTCAGGATTCCGTGGTTCACGCCCCAGAGCAGTCCGTAAGTGAAGAATGCGGTGCCCGACGTTTCCGGACCGGGGGCATGCTCCGGATCGAGCATGGAACGTGTCCACCATCCCTCAGGTTGCTGTGAGGCCACCACCGCGTCGGCAAGACGCACATACTTGTCCTCGAAGAACCGGCGGTGCTTCCAGTTGCTTGGCACATCCGCCAGCACCTTGGCCAGTCCGGCAAGAACCCATCCGTCGCCGCGCGCCCAAAAATCCTTCTTGCCGTTGACGCTCTTATGCTTCGGGTAGACATATTTCCCATCGCGGAAATAGAGACCGGTTTCCCCGTCGAGCATGATACTGTCGCTCACCTGCACGTACTCATAGAGCTTGTCGAGATACTTCTCGTTGCCGGTAATGCGGTAGAGTTTGGTCATCACGGGCATCACCATGTAGAGGCCGTCGGCCCACCACCAGTAATCGCGCTGCGGAGTGGACATTTCGTATTCCATCACCTCGCGCGCACGGCGGATGCGGTTGGGATCCTTCTTCAGATTGTACATGTCGGCGTAGGTCTGGAAACATATCTGCCAGTCACCGAAGAGGACATGATCGTCGTCCTCGCCATAATCATATTTCCATTTCGAGCGGTCGGTTCCCTTTGCGCCCTGCCACTGATTGTGCTCGCACCAACGTTCCGTATAGTCCAGAAATTTCTTGTTGCCGGTGAGTTTGTAAACTTCCATGTTACCGGTGTGGTAGGCGGCGTTGTCCCAGAACGCGCGACATTCCGGAGAATTGGCGGTCTGCCAGCGGGTGTTGACCTTGTCAATGGCCTTGCGCACCTCCCGGGCCTCCTGCGCCGGTCCGGCAGCCGCTCCTAATGTCACCGCGGCCATGAGAGTTATAGCCGCAAGTCTAAGTCTATTCATGAGTATGTCAGTTTTGGTTGTATGTTTCCGTGTCGGCCTCCGCCTGTGTGCGGATATGCAAAATTACTAAATATTTCCGTCCGAATCCACTCATTTCCCTTCAATTTGCAATCAAAACGGGCTATTTTCGTCGTATTTGACGCATTTCTTGCCGTCCCGACGTCCGGCTGCATGATTTATAATAAATTTTGACCGATTACGTGATGTAACTTCGGATCTTATTATGTAACTTTGCACTGCGAGAACTTAAAAACCTAATATATGAATTTTTTTAAAAGATTATCCGTACTTGGAATCTGCGTCACGGCCCTTGCCGGCGGCATAACGGCCGCAGCTGCAGCGGACACTCCCGGACAAGGAACCTTCAAGGCCGGCGACGGCACATTCCTGCTGAACGGCGAACCGTTCGTGGTAAAGGCCGCAGAGTTGCATTACCCCCGAATCCCCAAGGAATACTGGGACCACCGCATCAAGATGTCGAAGGCCCTCGGCATGAACACCGTGTGTCTCTATGTGTTCTGGAACGCCCATGAGCCCAATCCGGATCAATTCAACTTCGAGGGACAGAACGATCTTCGTGAGTTCATCAAGCTGTGCCAGGCCAACGACATGAAGGTGATCCTCCGTCCCGGACCTTACGTCTGCGCCGAATGGGAAATGGGCGGCCTCCCCTGGTGGCTCCTCAAGAAGAAAGACATCCGTCTGCGCGAGAACGACCCTTACTTCCTGGAACGTGTTGACAAATTCCAGAAAGCTGTGGCTGATCAGGTAAGTGACCTGACCGTGGACAAAGGTGGCCCGATCATTATGGTGCAGGTGGAGAATGAGTACGGTTCTTACGGCATCGACAAGGAATACGTGGCCAATATACGCGACATGCTCCGCAAGAATTTCGGCGACAACGTCACCCTGTTCCAATGCGACTGGTCATCGAATTTCATGAACAACGCTCTCCCCGACTTGATATGGACGATGAACTTCGGCACAGGAGCCGACATTGACCAACAGTTTGCCAAACTGAAAGAAGTGCGTCCCAACTCACCGCTGATGTGTTCTGAATTCTGGAGCGGATGGTTCGACAAGTGGGGCGCCAACCATGAGACACGTCCCGCCAAAGACATGATCGAGAACATCGACGAAATGCTGAGCAAGGACATTTCGTTCAGCCTCTACATGACTCACGGAGGCACAAGCTTCGGCCACTGGGCCGGCGCCAACTCTCCCGGCTACGCTCCCGACGTGACCAGCTACGACTACGACGCCCCCATCAACGAGCAAGGCGCGGCCACTCCTAAATACTACGCTCTGCGCGAGGCCATGGCCAAGTACACTCCCGGCAAGCAGGCCAAGATGCCTAAAGCCATCCCCACCGTCGCAATCCCCGAGTTCGAACTGAAGATGTGCGCCCCACTCTTCGCCAACCTTCCCGAAGGAAAGAAGGACGCGGAAATCAAGACCATGGAGGAGTACGACCAGGGATTCGGATCAATTCTGTACCGTACCGTTCTTCCTGAGGTTCCACAAGGGGCAGTCCTGACAGTGAACGACGCACACGATTACGCACAAGTGTTTGTGGACGGCAAATACATCGGCAAGCTTGACCGCCGCATGGGCGAGAAAGAACTGATGCTTCCTGAATGCAAAAGAGGGGCCACACTCGACATTCTTGTAGAAGCCATGGGTCGCATCAACTTCGGACGCGCCATCAAAGACTTCAAAGGCATCACCGACAAGGTGACGATCACCGAGGACCGCGACGGATATGAATATGTATGCGACCTGAAAAACTGGACGGTCTACAATATCCCCGATGAACTGAGCTTCTATGAGGGAATGTTGAAAGACCAGAAACCCACAGCAGCCGTGGGGACCGGCGACCGTATGCCTATCGGCGTGTACAAAGGTACTTTCAAGGTGAACAAACCGGGCGATACTTTCCTCAATATGGAACAGTTCGGCAAAGGACTGGTATATGTCAACGGTCACGCTTTAGGCCGTTTCTGGGAAATCGGCCCCCAGCAGACATTGTACCTTCCCGGTCCCTGGCTGAAGAAGGGTGAGAATGAAATCGTCGTCTTTGATATTGTCGGACCCAAAGCGGCAAAAGCGGAAGGTCTCAAGACTCCGATTTATGACAAACTGCCTTACAAGAACCGCAAGTCCAACGGCACGGCTCCAAAACTGGATGAGATGAAACCTGTATTCACGGGTCAGTTCGAACCCGGAAACGGCTGGAAACAGGTAGACTTCGGAAAAGCCGTCAAAGGACGCTATCTGATTCTCGAGATGCTCGACAGCCACAACGCCGGCGACAACGCCGCCATCGCCGAGCTGAAAAGCAAGGGCGTCTGGGTGTTCGGCACCGCCGCCGAAGGCTCCATCCCCATGTATAAGGCCGACCTGACCGTCCCCGCCGCCATTGTC
>USIY01000220.1 GCA_900554845.1 uncultured Bacteroidales bacterium
CTCCTACAGTAGGCGATAGATATAAGGTTCCTTCGTCGGTACTGTCTAAGAATCCTCCCCCTAAACGCAGATCTACATAAGGTGATACCTTGCGGTTGTGAATAAATTCATAACGTCCGGCCGCATACAACGTTACTGCCACAGAAGTATCCCAGTCATCCTCTTCCTCAAACCAATATCCGTCATCATAATATATATCCGCATAACTTCCTATTCCAATATTCAGTCCTCCTCCTACGAAAAGGCCGTCTGTCACTTGGATTCCATGGGTGGTAGATGTTCCAAACATCAAACCCGCCTTATCAATATTATTGGCAATATAGAGCCCGTACTCCATATCGGCAAAACCTCGATAACGGATGTTTTGACCGGCCATTGAGATGGTTAAAGTCATCGTTATCATTAACGTTAGCATGAATTTCTTCCTCATCTCATCTTTTTTGTTTTAGAGGTCCGATATATAGATTGGAATAATGCATGCAGAACCTCATTTGCATCCAAATGCCATTGTTAATATGTGCAAAATTAATATAATTCAAACTATGTGCAAACTTTTTTTAAAACTAACGCACTGTTAGTGCCTCCGAAGCCGAAGGAATTGGACAGAACTATGTTTATTGGCATGTTAACTGTATGCCGTGCGAGGTTCAAGCTGGCAGCACATTCACTTGGTTCCTCCAGATTGATGTTCGGAGCCACGAAGTTATGGCGCATCATCAGTATACTGTACACAGCTTCACTTGCTCCGGCCATCCAGCACTCATGTCCAGTCATCGACTTGGTAGAGCTTATCAATGCCTTCTTGCCATGAAACAGACGATCCAAGGCCACAGCCTCATTGTCGTCACCTTGTGGGGTCGAAGTTGCATGGGCATTGATATAGTCTATATCATCAGGTGTGACTCCTGCGTCCTCCATTGCACGCATCATGGCACGCGTTGAGCCGTCATCACTTGCCTGTGAGATGCCACAACCGTTTGATGAGAATCCATATCCCACGATTTCAGCCAAAATTGAGGCGCCTCGAGCCATTGCATGGTCGTAATCCTCAAGAACCAAGGCAGCCGCTCCACCGCTGGGAATAAGCCCGTCACGGTGCTTGTCGAATGGTCGTGAAGCTTTGGCAGGCTCATCCATTCGAATAGAAAAGGCATTAAGTGCATCAAACGACGACATGGAGAAACAATTCGTTTCCTGAGCTCCGCCAGCCAACACCATATCCTGCAGACCTTGCTTGATCAGCATATAGGCAATGCCTATGGAATGCGATCCGCTTGCACACGCTGAACTGATGCTGAAATTCACTCCCTTCAGACGAAAAATTGTGCTTAGATTCATGTTGACTGTAGAATTCATTGACTGGAAAATAAGTCCTGAACCCAATAATGCAGAGTCGTGCTTCTCATCCATAATTCTGGCGCCCTCTATCACCGCCTTGGCCGACGAGTCATTGCCAAAAATCACACCGATTTCATTCTTATTTAGATATTCATCAGTGACTTTGGCCTCTTCGAACGCCTCTTTTGCAGCCATATATGCATATTCAGCTTCTTCCGACAGGCATACGCGCTGACGGCGTTCGAGCACTCCTTTCAATTTGGGACGTTCCACATAGCCGGTAAGTCCGGAACGATAGCCGTAATCAAGGCGAGCTTGATCCAATATAATACCCGACTTTCCGTTATACAGCGACTCGAATACCTCTTCCTTATTCTTTCCTATGCATGACCAAATGCCCATGCCAGTTACCACAACTCTTCTTGACATCAGTATAATCCTCCGTTGATTGAGATTGTCTCGCCTGTAATATAAGATGACTCGTGCGATGCGAGAAAAGACACAAGCGCCGCCACTTCATCCGGATCACCGAAACGCCCTGCAGGCACCTGCTTCTTCAATTCGTTCTCGTCGAGATCCTTGGTCATGTCAGATCTGATGAATCCGGGAGCCACGGCGTTTACCGTCACCTTGCGCGGAGCCACTTCCTGTGCCAAAGCTTTTGTGGCGCCGATCAGCGCGGCCTTGGCGGCAGAATAATTTGTCTGGCCGGGCAATCCCTTAAGTCCCGATAAAGAGGCGACATTGATTATACGTCCATAACGCTTTGTAAGCATTCCTTTCAGAACACGACGGCTTACGTAAAAGAATCCGTCAAGAGTTGTATTCAATACCTTATGCCATTGTTCAGTCTGCATGAATATCATCAGATTGTCATCGCGTATTCCGGCATTGTTGACCAAAACAGAGATGCTGTCGCCGGGATGATCTTCCTCCCATTGCTCCAATGCGTTGTCCACATCATGTTCCGAACTTACGTCAAACGGCAATAGATCGGCTGCTCCTCCTTCATCAATGATAGCGTCAGCCACAGCTCTGGCGCTTGAGGTGTTTGACCTATAGTTGATTATTATACCCAGTCCGTCCTTAGAAAGGCGTCTGCAGATAGCCGCGCCTATGCCACGGGATCCCCCCGTTACCAGTGCATATTCCATTAGCTCAGGTCTGTTATGATTTTAGTTCGTAAATATTTCTCCACATTCGCCACTTCCTCATAAAAAGGTGTATCTTCCACAAACTTGGGACAGATGGCACGCACGGCTTTATACTGATGCTGCGTATATGGCGACAATTTCTCCGCTATCTCCAGACAATCAGTAGCCTGCGCGAGGGCGATGAACAATATTGACATTACCTGATATGCATTATCTATCACATGCTTGCATAGCAAAGCGCTGTTGGTGCCCATGCTGACTATATCCTGGTTGTCGTTGTTGTTAGGTATGCTATGCACATAGTTGGGCATTGCCAACGTCTGGCATTCTGCGGCAGTGGATGTTGCGGTGAACTGACAGGCTTGCATTCCATAATTCAGACCCAATATCCCCATATTTAGGAACGGAGGTAGAATTCCGTTGATCCTGTCATGGAATAGATAGTTAAGCTGGCGCTCGGCGGTCATGGCAAGACGCACTATAGCAATTTTAACCTTGTCGGCTTCCAGCGATATATAGTCGCCGTGGAAATTACCTCCATGGTAGATATTACGCGTGATGTAATCCACAATTGGGTTGTCACAAGCCGAGTTCAGCTCATTCTGCAGCACTTCACGTGCATTGACAAGTGTGTCGTAGATAGGTCCGTAAATCTGCGGGATGCAGCGAAGAGAATAGTAAGCCTGTACCTTATGCTCGAAATACTTATCCTGGTTTCTATTGGGATCATATAGCTCATGCTCTCGCTTTTGCAGATGACGGCTTCCTAGGCTTACCTGGCGAAGCCAGCGGGCTATGACCTGCTGACCGGGCTGACGACGGCATTCATTCTCCGGCACTGACATGTAATCGTCGAAGGAATCGGCTATCTCGTTGATCCAAGCGCTACCGATCGTGGCGTATTTCAGCAGGTTCTCGGCATAATACTGATTAACAATCGAAATGCCTGTCATGACCGAAGTGCCGTTGGTAACTGAAAGTCCTTCGCGCACATGTATCCCCATCGGCTTAAGGCCAAGTTCCTTAAATACTTCCGCAGTATGACGCCACTCCCCCTTATAATGTACCTTCCCCTCGCCTATCAGGCATAAAGCTATGTGCGCAAGCTGAACCAGGTCTCCGCTGGCTCCAACGCTGCCGTGCTGAGGAATAAAGGGAAATATGCCTCTGTTTACGAACTCCTGAAGCAACGTGATCACTTCCGGATTGATTCCGGAGCGAGCCTGCAGGAATGTGCCGATACGCGCAAGCATCGCTGATTTTACCTGGATATCGTCCAGGGGCGCCCCCGCTCCGGTGGCATGACTGCGAATAATGTTGTATTGCAGTTCCTTGAGGTGATTGTCGTCAACGCGCCATTGGGCCATCGGTCCGAATCCTGTGTTGATGCCGTAAATCACCTTGTCATGACTGAATTCTTTAAGGAATTCATGGCATTTACGAACATTGTCCATTTCTTCAAGGGATATTTCCAACTCCTTGCTTCCGAACAATATATCGTATACTTTTGCTATTTCCACTATCTTGTCATTCAATTGTTGTCACATTGTCAAAACACCGGTGTACCTATTGTGTATGCATAGGTAAGCCGGCAGTATTCTGACTGCAAAGATAATGAATTTTTAATGAACTTTTGTCACATTATAATGGTTCGGTATTTTTAATTTAAAAATTTTCGATTTAGTAGATGACAAAAATTAGAAT
>USIY01000221.1 GCA_900554845.1 uncultured Bacteroidales bacterium
TGCGGGTCCAGTCGTCGGCAGCGTCGTCATTACCGGCGGTCCAGCATTCCGTACAACGGCTCTTGCTGCTGCTGACGCCGTCGGCCAGCAGACGGTTGGGAACCAGCTGGAAGCATTTGCCACGCTTGCCGAGAGGATCGTCCACAAGATCCTCATTGTTGATCATCGAGCCGTTTTCCTTCCAGCTCCAGTAACCCTGGGTGCCCATGCCGTCGAAGTTCAGGATCATGCATTTGCTGTTGTTGAAATAGTCGGGGCTCTGAGCCGTGCCGTTGGCGCAAGTGGCTATCAGGGCGCCTCCTTCAGTGACTCCCTCCGGCATGACGAAAGAATACCATTCTCCATCCTCATTGTCGCTGAGGATGCCTTCCGTGATGACCTGGCCACCCGGCAACTGGATTTGGGTCACTTCCTGAAGGCCTGTGCCGTAAACGGTCACGGTCTCGCCAGGCATCGGCAAGGTGTTGCTGATGCTCTTGACCGTCGGACTCGCAGCGCGAACCACGAAGGGAAGAGTGAATTCCGCTCCGTCCTTCACGAAACGAATGGTGTTGCGCACATCCTCTTCCGCGCCCACAATCGGAGTCTTGGAATTGACGGAGAAGACAATGTTGTTGTCGGTAACGTAATTACGGTTGAAATAGGTGTCGTAACCGTTGACATATATTTTCTTGAGGCCCATGAATCCCTTGCCTTCGAGACGAAGAGTCTGGCCGAGGCGAACGAATTCCACCTGACGGTCGGGAACCGACGACTCATAATCCTCCAGGAATACTTTGCTGATCTCGATCGGATTCGACTGGTAGTCCTTGTTGAAGTAATCGTCGTCATCGCTGCATGCCGAGAAGCCAAGCGACATTGCGCCGATTGCCGTGAGCAATATATATTTTGTAGTTTTCATTTTTTACGTGTGGAATTAGTTGTACAAATCGGAAACAGTGACTTCACGTTCGCCGAACTCATAAGCCACGGGAGTGGCGCTCAGCTGCGGATTACGTCCAAGGTCGACATCGCTGAAGGGGAACACCAGATTCTTTTCAGTGGCTGTCGAGACTCCTGTGCCGTCGCTTGTCTTGGCATACTGGCATGCCTCGGACTCATCCCATTCGTAACCGCAGTTGCGGTCCTGGTTGTTCAGATAGTTCACCACTTCCTGGCGCTGATAGTATGATCGGCGGAGCAGGTCGTACCAATATTGGCCCTCAAGAGCCAGCTCGATGCGGCGTTCGTGACGTAAGTCCTCGTATGCGATGGAGTTCTTGGGAGCCACTCCTGCACGTGCGCGAACCTTGTTGAAGTATTCAAGAGCGGTGGCGTCAGTAGTCTTGGCGTTGTTGCCCAGAATAGCTTCGGCGAGATTCAGGTAAACTTCAGCCAGTCGCATCATGTAAGTGTTGACGCCCATGGACTGCTGGTAGCTGATTCCGTTGTCGTCGAGCTTACCGATGACATACTTCTTGATATTGCATTTGTTGTCGTACCCGGATTCGGTTTCGTTGTAAGTGTAGCCGCCGTTCTTTACGTTAAGCTCGGGATAGAAGGCTCCGACCGTGGCGATGGTGGCATGTCTGCGCGTGTCGAATTCCTTGGGATCGCTATACTCGCGCACGAGGTCGTAGGAAGCATATGTGGCGTTGCCCCAGTTGACTTCTCCTACCATAGTGGACCAAGCGAAGAACGCGGACATGGAGTTGTTGGCTCCCCAGCCGATTGCGTCGGTACCTCCTTGCAGCCATTGCAACTGGAATATGGACTCGGAATTATTGTTCCATGTCTTGACGGCGAACAGGTCGCCATAATTATCCATCAGCTTATATGGACCTTCGATACATTTGAGCGCGGCTTTCTTGGCAAGATCAAGATAGTAAGGGTTGCGCGATCCACGGTTGTAATCCGTTGCGATATTGCTGCCGTCATAAGCACCGTCGGTGGTAAGGCCGGCCATTGAGAGGTAAACGCGCGACAGGATGCCGAAAGCGCTGTAGCTTGTGACGCGGCCCTCATTCGCGGGTGAATTGCTGAGGTTCTTCGCAGCGTACTCAAGATCGCGGATGGCAAATTCCATCACGTCCGTGGCGCGGTGGGGAGGACAAACATAGTCGGATACCTTTTCACCGGTGTTTGTATAGATTATGGCGCAGTTCCATACGGAAGCTATGTACCAATAAGCAAGACCACGCATGAAACGTGCCTCTGCGATGCCCTGCACCCGGGCTTCCTCCGATACGGCGGGACCTGAATAGTTGATGATGCGGTTTATCGCATTGTTGCTCTGCGAGACGACGGAGTAGAACGCACCCCAGGCATCTTCCAGACCCTCGGACAATGAAGTTTCAGTGAAGTTGGTGTAGGGGTAGATGTACGGCGACCAACGTGCCGTCAGGTTGTTGGCGCGGCCGTCGCCCACGCTGTAATAGAATTTGCTGTTGAAGTCGTTCCAGACATAATTGTAGAGCGGCGCTGTGGTCGCCTCCACTGCCTTGTCACTGTCAAGGAATGTCTCGTCATTGGCCTGATAGGAGTTTTTCTGTGTAAGGAAGGAATCGCAGGAAACCAGTCCCAGACAGCCTACGGCCGCTATGCTCAGTGAAATTATTCTTGTATTCATCGTATTGTCGAGATATTAGAATGAAACGTTGAGACCGAAAGTAAAGATGCGGGGCGAAGGATAACGTCCGTAATCCAGGCCGGTCATCAAAGCGTCGCCGTACATGGCGCCGACTTCAGGATCAAGACCTTTGTACTTGGTCCAAGTATAGACGTTCTGAGCGCTGAAATATACACGTACGTTGCTTAAGTATATTTTTTTCAGTAGTTTAGCCGGTACGGTGTAACCTAATGTTATGTTCTGGAGACGGATGTAGCTTGCATCTTCGATGAAACGGTCGCTCACGCGTGTGAAGTTGTTGTTGGCGTCGGAGTTCTGGATTGCCGGAAGATCGGTGTCGCCGGAGTTTGTGACATAAAGGTTACGGTAGTCGTCGGCGGGAAGATTCGGATCGATCAGTCCGACTTGTGCGACATTCAGGCTGGATTTCAAGATATTCGACTTGTTGCGCGGGTCAGCGATGCGCATATAGGTCATGTTGAGAGCCTTGTTGCCGTAAACGCCGCTGAACTGAACGTTGAGGTCGAAGCCTTTCCAAGTAAGGGTGTTACCGAAACCCCAGTTGAATTTAGGCTCGGGGTTGCCAATGAACTGACAGTCCTCAGCGTTGATGACGCCGTCGCCGTTCTTGTCCTCGTAGATATAGTCTCCAATCCATGTGGAGTTCTCGGAGATCGTGTTTCCCTCGGGGATGGCCACAGGTCTCAGATTGCCGTCCTTGTCATGATAGTAGAAGTCCGTGGGCTTGTCGAAACGACCGATAACCTTGTAACCCCAGAACTGTCCTATAGGCTCGCCGACTACGGTCTTGGTGACGATGTAGTTGGTGGAAGAAGGCTGGAAAGTCTTCTCAAGTGATGCCGTGGCTGTGTCGAGCGACTTAACCTTATTGCGGTTGATAGAGAAGACCACATTGGATGTCCAGGTCAGATTGCGGTTGGTGATGTTGGTGGTGTTCAGAGTGAGTTCGAAACCCTTGTTCTCCAAAGATCCGATGTTCATCCAAGGATTTGTGGCAGCGCCCTGTCCCGCTGATCCGAGGTAAGCGGGGAGCTGTACCTGGAGGAGCAGATTGTCGGTCTTCTTATAATAGAAGTCGGCGATCAGCTCGATACGGTTCTGCAGGAATCCCAGGTCAAGACCTACATTGTATGAGGAAGTTGTTTCCCATGTGAGGTCGGGGTTGGGAGTGTTGCCGCTGAGAACTCCCACGCCCCAGGGGGTGGTCTTGTTTGAAAGGAGTGCGATTGTCGACCAGTCGGCTACGTTCTGGTTACCGGTCTTACCCCAGCCGAGACGCAACTTGAAATTGTTGACGGGATCAATGTTGGCCCAGAACTTCTCCGAGCTGATGCGCCATGCGAGAGCGACGGCGGGGAACCAACCCCACTTTTTGCCGTCGGCGAACTTGGAGCTTCCGTCGCGACGGAGTGTGGCGGTCAGCAGGTAACGCTCGTCGAAGTTGTAGAAGACGCGTCCGAAGAAAGATGCTATGGAATTGATGTTGCGGAAACCGGTGGTGGTCGAGGAGGTTATGTCGCCTGCACTCAGGTCCGGTGTGGTGTTGGTAAGGAATCC
>USIY01000222.1 GCA_900554845.1 uncultured Bacteroidales bacterium
CCTATCTGCATAGGTATGGACTACAACGCCAACATCAACTGGATTGTCGCCGGTCAGCCCCGCGACCGTCGCCTCAATATCATCAAGAGCTTCTACGTCAAGTTCGACCGCAAGATACCGGCACTCGTCGAGGACTTCTGCCGATATTACGCCGCGCACCGCAATAAGACCGTGGTCTATTATTACGATGCAACGGCCCTCGGCTCAAACTATGCCGTCAACGACCAGGACTTCCACTATAACGTGGTTAAGGAGTTCGAGCGGCACGGCTGGCGCATCGAGTCCGTGTACCTCGGAAACCCGATGCACCATGACGAGAAGTATCTTCTCATCAACAACGCCTTTGCCGGAAAGCAAAGGCTCATGCCGTTCTTCAACCGCTCGAACAATGAAGACCTTATCCTCGCCATCCAGTCAGCCGGTGTCTCCAACGGTCGCAACGGCTTCCGCAAGGATAAGTCCGGCGAAAAGCTCGCTGAGTCCGAAGAAGACCTGCTCGAACACCGTACCGATGGCACCGACGCCTTCGATACCCTCTACATCGGCTGCGAAAAATTCCCGTTCCACGATTCTTTCTCACTGTCAACGAGCGGAGTTCTCTGAAAAATTTTGTAATTTTGCGATATGCTTAAAGTTAAAAATTTTTTCGACCGCCCAGATATTGATAATATTGACGCTGTACTCATTCGCAATGTCAAGTATTTGCGCACTTTTTCGATTCAAGAGTTTAAGGACTTATACCGTATAGGTACCGTGAGAGTAATTGTTACTGAAAAACATTTCATTGCTTTCACGTTTCTTGAGTGTCTTGGATATGTCGCAGAAAGAGGTGTACCTTCCGACCCCGTTATTTCTTTAATGACAGATGCTTTAGGAAATCTGTTCTATCTTCTCCATGATAAATCCTTCCATAAGGATGAGTTGATGTTCTTCAAAACTACTTACAACACACCTAAAAAATCAGTTCCTCGTTCAACTGGCTACTCACAGGAATGGTCAGATTACCAAGACTATGTAAGCGAGTCTTATGAAGATGCTTTTGAAGGAGACCCAGATGCTTATTGGAATATTGATTAAGGCGATGCGGCACCGCCGCCGGGCTATCGTATATCGAGCCTGAGGTCTCGACCGGAAGGCTTCTATCCCTATCGCATAGAAAACCGCGAAACCTCTTTATCGGAGGATTCGCGGTTTTCGTTAATCTTTTCTATCCATTCAGAACTCTGTCGATGTTATCGTCATACTCCTTCTCGGTAAGTCCATATTTCTTCAATGCTTCCTCTTTCGTCGCTCCACGTCGTATTGCTCCGAATACGCCCATAACTTTCGTATCTGTAACGCCTACTTCATCGGCCATCAGACTAAAGTCCTCATTATAGATACTATCTTGATGCGCCATGTTCTCGCTCGTTAATCCATTTCTTCCGTCTGCGCTTTTCTAAAAGCGTTGCCGGAGTTTCCTCAAATAAGAACCGCAACCATTCAGGGCGCTTCTTCTTTGCATGAGGATGTGAGTATTCATGTTTTGTTACAGGCTTTTGCCAAGAGTAAAGCGGCTCTCCGGTTTCCTTATGCTCAAACCTGGATGTTCCAGGATTCCATTCATATTCGTTGTAGGGTGGAGTTCTCGGCAACAACGGAGTCCAATAGCCTCCCTTCCACGGCTTGCACGGGTCATAGTAATACCACTTCCGGCCACCATTCGTTGCCATCGACCATATAAACTTGCAGAAGAATACAACGATGGAGACTATCATAAATAAGACGATAATCTTCATTGTCCAACTGAATATGACCCAAAGAACACTATCCATTGTGATATTCTTCTTTCTTATAACGCTGGCCGCACTCCTTGCATACCCAATCTTCGAGTTTATCGAAGTCATCCGGTATGCAACATCCGCCCAAGATAATTTCCCCACGTGCTCCGGCCTCAAATGACTCATGCGAGGGGTAGCCATAGAGAATCGGAAGCACTGGGCCACCGCAGCATTCACACTTGCGGGGCTTGCGCTTTTTGAGTATTATCGGGCTGTCTGACATATCCATAGAGCAAAATTACGGAATTTTTCTGATTAAATCATCCTCCGTGCTGATTTAATTGATGTTTAACCACCATAATCTCGCTGATTTTCGCTAACTTTGCATATTATACCTTTCAAAATCATGTCAGACAACAACACCCTCCGCACCAATATCCTGACTGCTCTCGACGAGTGGACGCGCCTTGATGCGGCCACCCGTGAGGACTCATTCATCGACGTTGACCTCACCGATGGTTCGGTCAAGTTCATCGATGCCGACGAGCTTATCAAGTATGATCTTGAAGACCCGTCTCAGCGTCTGTCGTTCTTCACTATCAATCCCTGGGATATTGCCGACTACGACGAGACTGCACAGGCCTTCTCCTTCCGTCAGGACGAAGTAGAAGAAGCCATCAACAACGCCGTCAGCCTTCGGGCAGAATTTTCCGAAGCCTGATATTTATGGCTAAGTATGACGACGCGACACTTCGTTTGGCGAGTCTTTGTTATCGAAAACTCCTGAGACTGCCTTACAATTCCGAAGTCTGCACTTCGGATATTGCAAGCAACGTTATGGAAGAATCGGGGGAACGACTTATCCCTGACTTCAAGCAACTGCATTTTGCCCTCTCTGATTTAGTCAAATCAGAGGGCGCTTACATCATGGATAACACTAAGTATGCTTTTCAGGCAGTAGGACTGCCCGAAAATATACCGTACTTCTTTCGCCCCAAGCATCCTCTTGGCTGGGCTTTGTTCCAAACACTTCTTTGGTCGGCTGCCTCAGACCGGGAAGATGAAAACACTCTTTACGCCAAAGAGATTGTCAATGCAACGGATTGGGATTACTCCGGTTATGAAAAGCCGATACCGCTCAAGCAAGCATATATTTGGCTTGAAAAGGCTTACCGAAATCATTGCCGCCTGAAAGTCGTACCTGATGCAGATTTCTTAGAGGGAGGTTCCCGGTACGGTCAATGTGACGGCTGGTCATACCATTTTGAACTGGATTTAGACAACTCATATTATCCGGTCTGATTTTTATGGCGTTGCGCCACCGGCGCCGGGCTATCGTGAATCGAGCCAAAGGTCTCGACCGAAAGGCTTCTATCCCTAACGCATTTTACGTTGCCGAAAATCGGCAACGCTGATGTGGTTTCGTTTCTCCATCTCGTAGATTATTTGTAATTTCGCATACTTCAAATTTGTATATGGCGAAATCAGCAACGACAATAGACCAACAGCTCGACATCCTGAAATCAAGGGGTCTGACTGTCAATGACGCGGACAAGGCGCGAGAAATCCTATTGGATATAGGATATTGCCGCCTTGGCTTCTACCTGTTTCCTTTTGAGAAATCTTATCCAGCACTCCGCAACCGTACACACGAGTATGTAGAGGGTGCTTCGTTCGAGGATGCGGTCAATCTCTATTACTTCGATTTTGACCTCCGTCTATTGCTTATGCGCTATCTCAACCGTATCGAGATTGCTTTCCGCACTTCGCTCATATACAATCTCTCCAACAAGTATAATTCCAATCCGATATGGTTTGTGAGTCCGATTGTTGTAAATCGTCCTTACGCCCGCGAGTTCGAGCGTAAAGTCTATACATCGGACTTCAAGCGCAATCCGATTATCCATAGACACCACCAGAACAATCCCAACGACCGATTTGCTATCATATAACATGTGCCGAATATGTTGATTCCCAATGACATAATCACAATGTATTTTGAGCCGATTTGAGTTTTGAGAGTTTCTTTTCAAGGAATCTGATTCGTTTTTGAGTGAGTTCTGACTCACTTTGTGAAGTTTTACTTTCATCGTATTCCACTTTTCTTTCCACCATAAGGTATATGATTTCAGCAATTTTATGCGCAGTTGCCACCACAGCCTGAGCCGGGCCAAGTCGGGCTGCCATTCTCCTACGGTATTGTCCTAATGGCGTGTAGCTTTTTCTTAGAGTGGATGCAGCCTGTCGTAAGGCTTGCCCGACAGGATTGGGCCTTTTGGGAACTTTGCTGCTTGTGACCATACCTCCGGTGACATTGTCAACAGGAGTCAGATTACACCATCGGCAGAATTTGCCTGGAGTCTTGAATTTGGATGTAAAGTCAGGACCAAGCTCGCACATAAGAGTTATCAATGTGGAATCG
>USIY01000223.1 GCA_900554845.1 uncultured Bacteroidales bacterium
CCACATGGACGCAACCCTATTCGGATTTGTAAGCATGTGGTAGGACGGGGCATTCGGTATGGAGACAGATGCAATAGTAATGTACAAACCTCGGTTTATTTCACAGCATTATGCTTACTGTGAGCTTCACGATCTCTGAGGATTGCTGGCATATTGTCCTTTGCCCATCCAATCAGTGAATTGATGTGGGGAAATAATGACAGGGCGCGGTCGGTGATGCTGTATTCTACCCTCGGTGGCACCTCGGCATAGATTGTGCGCGTTACGAAACCGTCTTCTTCCAGAGTGCGCAGTGTGTTGGTCAGCATCTTCTGCGAGATGTCCGGAATCTCGCGTCGTAATGCGTTGAAACGCATGGTAGGCTGAAGATTCAGTGTGTACAGAATCAGCAGTGACCATTTGTCGCTGAAACGTGCTAATATATTCCGTATGGGACAACTTGGAAATAATTCTTCGTTCATAATATGCTGGATGTTAAATAGCTCTACAAAGGTAACTAATATTCTCAAAGTTGGCAATAGTGCGTTTTGGTTGCGGTTAAAATAAGTTAACACTGTTATTGTAAGCTATTGGCAATCTATATTGGTAACCTCGATGAAACTATCTGACATTCAAGTGCCTTCTTGACAATCGGGCTTTTATATCCTTATCTTTGTATCCGAAATCATTAAAAACATAACGATATGAAGAAAATAGCACTTATCGGCGCAAGCGGCTTTGTGGGCAGCGCCATCCTTAACGAACTTCTTGCACGCGGTTACAAAGTGGAGGCACTCGTACGCAATCCTGAGAAAATCACCGTTGAGAATCCCAATCTTACCGTAAAGAAAGTTGATGTCGCGGATGAGAAGTCCCTGGCCGAGGAGCTAAAGGGTTACGACACGGTAATCAGTGCATACAATCCAGGCTGGACAAACCCCAACATCTACAGCGAAACGCTGCAGAACTATCCCCGCATCGTGGAGGCTGCCAAAGAGGCCGGGGTTAAACGTCTGCTCATCGTGGGAGGTGCCGGCACACTCTTCTGCGCTCCCGGTTTGCGCGTAGTTGACAGCGGCGTGATTCCCGCGGAAATCATGGACGGAGTGAAGTCTCTCGGCAAGTTCTATCTTGAAACACTTACCAAAGAGAACGACATAGACTGGGTGTTCTTCTCGCCTGCCGGGGCATTCGTGGACGGCGCACGTACGGGCGAATACCGTCTTGGAAAAGACGACCTCATCGTCGATGATAAAGGCAAAAGCACTATCTCGGCGGCTGACTATGCCAAGGCTATGGTGGATGAACTTGAAGTGCCCGCTCATCACAAGGAACGTTTCACGATCGGATATTGAATAATCCGGTAAAACAAACCAACGCAGGTCCCTGTCGGAAATCTACGATCCTACTCCGCGCCCTCTTCGTCTTTTGACTGATGAATTTATTGCGTTCATGCCACTCTCTATGATGACAGAAGCACGGTTGAAAAAATCAATGAGAACACGCATGATTTGACTGTAGATTCCCATTTCGTGCCTTATTGCCCTGTGTGCGGGGGCAGAATGGACGTGCATGTCAGGGTGAATGGGAATTCACAAAGTTCCCCGGAGATTCAGCGACAGACAATCTCGTTTAGTGAAGATATGTCCATGATAATCGCTGACATAAAACTGACGGAAACTAATTTTCTTCCGCTCACTCCGCGTTTGGACAGAGTCGGGTTCAGCATCTTGTGAGCCTGCATCCTGCTGCGGTAGCCGAATCGGCAGTTGTCTTCATCATCCGAGATAGCCAAGGAACAGATACATGGCATATTTCAGTATCCGAGATGCTCACAAACTTAAGCTTCAGCTACGCTTGCCCGTGATAAACTTCAGAATACAGTATGTATTTTAGCCAAGCTTATCCTGAATTTTATCTTTGACTTTCCTATTTTCAAGAACCATACATTGCTGTAAGAGAATATAAAAAGCGATTGACAAGTTTATTTCGCAACCAGCCAATCGCTTGTTTATAAGTTGATTTATGCCTCAAAATCGGGTAGGCTTTATAACACTCGTTCTTGTTGAAGAATGGATCAAGTGCTTGTTACCGGAAGACTATGTGATTATTCCAAGGAATAGACAAGTGTATTTTGCCGTAAAACATAGTATGCAACGGCATCTTATTTCAGTTCGAAGAGTAGGGAACCCTTGATGTCGCGCGATGAAGCGCCTACTATGGCCTCGAACTTGCCCGGTTCAGCAATCCACTGATGTTTCTTGTCGTCGAAGAAACTCAGCGCAGTCTTGTCGACTATGAAACTTATAGTCTTCTCCTCTCCGGGGGCAAGTTTCACCTTCTTGAAACCTTTAAGCTCCTTGACAGGGCGGGGAAGGCTCGATTTCTTATCGGCGATATAGAGCTGCACAATCTCGCTGCCTTCGCGATTACCGACGTTCTTCAACTGAACTGTTACGGTGATGTTGCCGTCGGCGGTCATAGTCTTTTTATCGGCGGTCGGTTTGCCATATTCGAAAGTAGTGTAGCTCAATCCATGACCGAACGGGAAAAGCGGTGTGGTCTTCTCTTTGTCGGCCCAGCGGTAGCCAACGAAAATACCGTCATTGTAATACTCTCTGATGGTGTCGCCCCTCTGCTCGGATGCGTCAAGCTCGGCGTTGTTGCCGGTATATTCCCCTGCGGCATGGGCGCCGACGTCGGCCAGCCTCATCGGGAACGTAAACGGCAGCTTGCCCGAGGGGTTCACGTCGCCCGACAGCACATCGGTGATGGCGTTGCCTGCCTCTGAGCCGATAAACCACCCCTGCACCACGGCGGCCACATTCTTAATCCATGGCATCGCCACGGCGTTGCCTGAAAGATTCACAACCACCAGATTGGAATTCACTTTAGCCAGCTCGCTGATCAGGCGGTCCTGTCCGTAAGGCAGACCCAGCCCTTCGCGGTCGGTATCTTCGCAGTCCTGATGCGGAGCCTTGTTCAGGCCACCGACATAAACCACATAGTCAGCTCCGCGGGCTGCATCTATAGCCTCGGCAAGCAGTTCGTCCGCGCTTCGGCTGTCGGAAATATCCTGCACCTTCAGGCCGTCCTGCTCCATGACAGGGTCGCCTACGTATCCGCGTACATAAACCACATCCACATCCTCTCCGACCCGGTGCTTCAGGCCGTCGAGCGGTGTAACCTCCTTACGCGCTTTCAGCGACGAGCTGCCCCCGCCAACGGTCATCATCTTTATGGCGTTTTCACCTACCACAACAATCTTCTTTTTACCGTCAAGATCAAGCGGCAGCAGGTTGCCATCGTTTTTAAGCAACACAATCCCTTCGCCGGCAATACGGCGCGCGGCTGCTATATGCGCAGGGGAATTCATCGAGCCGAAAGGCTTCGAGGAATTCATGGCCGTACGGAAAATCAACCGCAGTACATTGGCGGCTTTCTTGTCAAGTTCTTTGGTGTCGACCTTACCTTCTTTGATGAGTTTGAGATAGGGATAAGCCATGAAATAACTGTCGTAGGCGTTTTTCATCCCCTCAGAGAGGCCGTTGGTCCATGAGCCGAACTCAAGGTCAAGACCGCCCTCTATGGCCTGAGGGGTGTTGTGTACGCCGCCCCAATCGGAGATCACGGCCCCGTCAAATCCCCACTCATCGCGAAGAATATCTTTCAGCAGTCGGCTGTTCTGGCAGACATGACGTCCCTTGTATAGATTGTAAGAACCCATTATTGACCATGAGTCACCCTCTGTCACTGCTGCCTTGAATGCCGGCAGATAGATTTCATAAAGGGCGCGATCGCTCAGATCAACGTCAGTAGTGTGGCGGCGCTGCTCTTGATTGTTGAGCGCGTAGTGCTTCACACAGGCGGCCACTCCGTTGCTCTGCACCCCCTTGATGTAAGGCACAACCATTACCGAAGCGAGATAGGGGTCCTCACCCATATACTCGAAATTGCGGCCGTTGAGCGGAGTGCGGTAGATATTCACACCCGGGCCGAGCAACACATCTTTCTCGCGGTAACGAGCCTCCTCGCCAATGCTTTTGCCATAGAGAGCCGCCATTTCCGGATTCCATGTCGCCGCAAGGCAGGTCAGCGCCGGAAAAGCAGTGCATGAGTCGTTGGTCCAGCCGGCCTGATTCCATTCATCCCAGAACACCTCCGGACGAATGCCGTGGGGGCCGTCGGTACACCAGAG
>USIY01000224.1 GCA_900554845.1 uncultured Bacteroidales bacterium
ATGGGGGGCCGCGCGCTGACGTATGAAACCTCGCGCTATGGCATGAAGAGCCACGGAAGCTGGGGCGAGCAGAGCGACATAGTAGTCATGATGCTCAACGGCGACGCCTGGGATGAATTCAACCGCACCGAGGAGGAAGCCGCGATAGCCAAGGAAGAGAAAGAGGAGACCGACAAGGAGAAGGACGGCGACTCTAAGAAAGGAAAGAAAGACGCTAAGAAGAAAGACAAGGACAAAAATAAAAAGGACGCCAAGAATGACGATGAGGTCAAGCCTTTGGAGTTCGATCTTGCCAACCGTCAGTACAGGACGCGTCGCCTTACCGACTTGTCGGGCTTCATAGGGGATTATTGGCTGAACAACGACGGCACGAAACTCTACTATGTGATGCAGAACGCCGACGGCAAGTACAATCTGATGGAGCGCGACATCCGCGATGACGAGACTAAGGTCCTTGTTCCAGGGCTTTCCGGGGGCATGGAACCAGACAAGAAGGGAGAAAAGCTCTTCGTATTGTCCGGCAACGGCATGAGCGTTGTATCGCTTTCCGACGGCAAGAAAGAAGACATCGAATTCGAGGCTCCTTACGACCGACATCCAAGCAAAGAACGCGAGTATATTTACAAGCATATGCTCAGTCAGGTTGCCGACAAGTTCTACGACAAGAATCTTCATGGAGTGGACTGGGAGATGTACGGGAAGAATTACGAACGCTTCCTGCCTTACATCAACAACAATTATGATTTCAGCGAGATGCTTAGCGAGATTCTCGGAGAGCTCAACGCCAGTCATACCGGAAGCGGATATCGCGCTCCCGGAGCGCAATGGAGCACGGCGAATCTCGGAGCGTTCTTCGATGAAGACTATAACGGCGAGGGTCTGAAAATCGTGGAAGTGCTGCCCCGCGGCCCGTTGTCGGCAAAGAAGCTCAACATCAAGCCGGGTGATGTTATTCTGTCCATTGACGGAGAGTCCATAGCTCCCAACGCCGATGTGAACTCAATGCTTGAACGCAAGGCCAACCGCAATGTGCTTCTGACCGTGAAAAGGACTGACGGAAAGACCGACCGCATTACCGTGAAGCCCATATCCGGCGTGTCGGACCTGATGTATCAGCGCTGGGTGGAAAACAATGAGAAGATGGTTGACTCTCTGTCCAATGGCCGCATAGGTTATGTGCATGTGGAAGGCATGGATTCCCCTTCGTTCCGGGAAGTCTACAGCAAACTGCTGGGCAAATACCGCAATCGCGAGGCAGTGGTGGTTGACACACGCTGGAACGGCGGCGGCTGGCTCCATAACGACATAGCTTTGCTGCTCAGCGGTAAGAAATATGTGGATTATTCACCGCGAGGCCAGTATGTGGGCTCGGATCCATTCTCACAGTGGACAAAGCCCTCGGTTATGCTTGTGAATGAAGCCAATTATTCCGACGCCCATGGAACGCCATACACTTACCAGACCCTTAAGATAGGCGATGTAGTGGGCGCACCCATCCCCGGCACCATGACAGCCGTCTGGTGGGAGACTCAAGTGGATCCGTCGATCTATTTTGGCATTCCTCAGGTCACTTCCCTGGACCGCAACGGGAAAGCTTTGGAGAATCACCAGCTTGATCCGGACGTGCTCATCTATAATAATCCCGGCGATGTGGAACGCGGCAAAGACGCGCAGATAGAAGGCGCTGTCAAGGACCTACTGAAAAAACTTGACAATAAGACAAAGTAATAGTTGCTGTCACACAAAGGACGCCGTGCCGGAATCGAATCCCGACACGGCGTTTTTTATTGATTTATATGTAATTACGGAAGATTGAATACCACAACAAGGAGATAGTACACCACTACGGCGCACAAGGCTCCCACTATGGGACCGACTATCGGCACCCAGCTGTAGAACCATTGGCTTGATCCTTTGCCTTTAATGGGAAGCAGAGCGTGGGCGAGTCTCGGGCCGAAATCGCGCGCAGGATTTATGGCGTATCCTGTGGTACCCCCAAGCGACATACCTATCACTATCACGAGCAGGCCCACGGGAATCGCACCGATGGATCCGAGGCCGATCTCGGCTGTGTTTCCTTTCACCGTCATCATCAATATCACCAGAATCAGCACGAAAGTACCCACCACCTCCGACAGAAAATTCAACGGAGGATTGTTCACCGCCGGAATCGTACAGAACACACCGAGTTTGGTGTCCTCTCCTTCGGTGCGGTCAAACTGATCTTTATAGAATAGGTACACAAGCAACGCGGCTGTAAACGCCCCGGCGATCTGTGCCACGACATATGGCGCCACACCGGCCCATGCGAATTTCCCCGCGGTGGCCAGACCGATCGTTACTGCCGGATTGAGATGAGCTCCGGTATAGGGTCCGGCTATCAATACTCCGCAAGTCACGGCAAGTCCCCATGCGATCGTCACAACTACCCATCCTGATCCCTGGCCTTTGGATTTGTTCAGCGATGTGCAGGCGCACACGCCGCATCCCAGCAGAATCATCACGAATGTTCCTAAGAACTCAAAGAAACATTGTAGCCATAAAGGCACTATGAACGTATCCATGGTCACTTGCATTCATCGGAGGTCAGCACTCTTCTTACGGCGTTATGCCATCCTGCAAGCTCTTGGGCCACTTTGTCGGTGTCGCCCGTCGGCTCGAACTTGCGTTCCACCTGCCACTGGCTCTGTACTTCGGAAATATCCGACCAATAGCCTACTCCCATACCGGCCAGATAAGCCGCTCCGAGAGCAGTGGTCTCGGTGATACGAGGACGCAGCACTTCCGTGGCGAGAATATCGCTCTGGAACTGCATAAGCAGGTTGTTGCGCGAGGCGCCTCCGTCGACTTTCAGATTCATCAGATGCAGGCAGGTGTCGCTTTCCATGGCCTTTACAATGTCGTACACCTGATAGGCGATGCCTTCAAGAGCCGCGCGCGCTATATGGGCCACGTTCGAACCTCTTGTCAGTCCGAACAGAGCGCCCCGGGCATACTGATCCCAATAGGGAGCGCCGAGGCCCGTGAACGCCGGCACGAAATATACACCCCCGTTGTCGGGTACCGAACGGGCTAAACTTTCCACCTCTCCGGAGGAGTAGATAACCCTCAGATTGTCGCGTAGCCATTGCACCACCGATCCTCCTACAAAGATAGAACCCTCGAGAGCGTACGTCACCTTGTCACCGATCTTCCACGCGACGGTGGTCAGCAATTTATTCTTTGACAGCACAGGCTTGTCGCCCGTATTCATCAGCAGGAAGCATCCGGTTCCGTAAGTGTTCTTGACGGCTCCCGGCTCCACGCACATCTGTCCGAACAGCGCGGCCTGCTGGTCGCCCGCCACTCCCGCTATCGGAACCTCGTGGGCGAACAATGTGGTGGTCGTTGTCCCGAACAATCCGCTGCTGGGCAGCACTTCAGGAAGCATCGACTCAGGGATGCCCATCAGATTCAGCAGATCCTTGTCCCATTCCATGGTGTTGATGTTGAACATCATGGTGCGGGAGGCATTTGTGACATCAGTCACATGACGCTCGCCGCGGGTGAAATTCCATATCAACCATGAATCCACGTTGCCGAAGCGCAATTTGCCGGCGTCGGCGCGTTTGCGCGCGTTCGGGACATTGTCGAGAATCCATTTGATTTTAGTCGCGCTGAAATAAGCGTCGATTATCAATCCTGTCTTTTCCCGAATCATGTCGGCCATCCCTTCGTCGCGCAGCTTGTCGCAATACTCCGACGTGCGCCTGTCCTGCCACACGATGGCATTGTACACAGGCTCTCCTGTGTCAACATCCCATACAATGGTAGTCTCACGCTGATTGGTGATTCCTATGGCGGCAATATTCTTTCCGTTGATGCCGTATTTGGATATCGCCTCGGCGGCCACGGAAGCCACGGAACTCCATATTTCATTGGGATCATGCTCCACCCATCCCGGCTTGGGAAATATCTGGGGAAACTCATGCTGGGCTTCGGAGCATATGTTGCCGTCGTGGTCGAACACGATGGCCCGCGAGCTGCTTGTGCCCTGATCCAAAGCAAGTATGTACTTCGCGGAATCCTGAATTGTGTTGCTCATATCTATAAATTTTACAGTTACTTATTAGGGTGTTCAGTTTGATGTTCCAAAAAAACGTCATTCAAAACACCTGAAAAATT
>USIY01000225.1 GCA_900554845.1 uncultured Bacteroidales bacterium
GCCCAAGAACAAGGAGAACGCCATGCGTCAGCTTAAGTCCATCCTCTACGACAAGGAACTGAAGCACCGTATGGAGGAGCAGGCCAAGGTGGAGGCCGGCAAGAAGAAAATCGAATGGGGTTCGCAGATACGCTCCTACGTGTTCGATGACCGTCGCGTCAAGGACCACCGAACCAACTTCCAGACGTCTGACGTCAACGGAGTGATGGACGGCGGCATCGACGGATTCATTAAAGCCTACCTTATGGAATTCGCTGCAAGCGACGCAGAAAAATAATAAGAGACAAAATAAAGCAAACGGCCGGGAATTCTGAATTTCCGGCCGCTTGTTTTATTCTTGTTTGCCTGTCAGGAGTGCCTGAAGCCCGTGAAGGGTTTCGAGAGCCTGGAGCGGCGTCAGGTTGTCGATGCTGAGATTCAGCAGTCGGTCGCGGATCTGCGACAGCAACGGATCGTCAAGTTGGAACAGACTTAGCTGATATCCGTCGCGCGCTTTACCGAGGTTGGATACATCCGCCTTGGGCGAGTCCGACGATTCCTTGCTTTCAAGAGTCTGGAGCACCTGGTCGGCGCGGCGCACTATCGAGGGAGGCATTCCTGCAAGTCGCGCCACATGGATACCGAAACTATGTTCCGACCCACCTCTCTCCAGTTTGCGCATGAACACAACTTTCCCGTTTATCTCCCTCACTGACACATTGTAGTTCACTACTCGAGGGAAAGTGTTCTCCATTTCATTCAATTCATGGTAATGTGTGGCGAACAAAGTCTTCGGGCGGCATTTCCCGTTTTCATGGATATGCTCCACTATCGCCCATGCTATTGATATTCCGTCGTAGGTGGATGTGCCGCGTCCAAGTTCGTCAAAGAGAATGAGGGAGCGTTGCGTCATGTTGTTTAGAATGGCTGCGGCCTCGTTCATCTCCGTCATGAAAGTTGACTCTCCCAGCGAAATATTGTCGCTTGCGCCCACACGTGTGAAAATCTTGTCCACGAGGCCGATTTTGGCCGCCGACGCCGGCACGAAGCTGCCAATCTGGGCCATCAGCGCGATGAGGGCAGTCTGGCGCAACAACGCCGATTTACCGCTCATGTTCGGACCTGTGATCATCATGATCTGAGTCTTGTCGCAGTCCATCAGGACACTGTTGGCTATGTAAGGCTCTCCCGCCGGCAACCGGCGCTCTATCACCGGATGGCGACCGTCGGTGATCGACATAGTCAATGAATCGTCCACAGTAGGACGGACATATCTGTAACGTTCCGCCGCTACTGCCAGCGACAGAAGGCAGTCGATATATTCCGCGCCCGCGGCCATACGCTGCATTTCGGGGATGAATCGTATTAGCCCTTGTACAAGACGGTTGAAGATTTCCGTCTCAAGACTTTCGATCGCTGTGCCGGCCTCCATTATTTTCTCTTCGAGTTCCTTGAGCTCCGGAGTGATATAACGTTCGGCCGCCGTAAGGGTCTGTTTGCGGATCCAGTCCTCCGGGACTTTGTCCTTGTGGGCGTTGCGGACTTCGATATAATATCCGAACACATTGTTGTAGCCGATTTTCAGCGAGGTGATTCCGGTGTTCGCGATTTCTCGGTCGCGGATATCCTCCAGCATCTTGTGCGCGTTGTCGCGTACATTCCTGTATTCGTCAAGCCGTCCGTCAACACCGCTGGCTATGACCTTGCCGGCGCCGCCTAATTTGGCGGGGGCGTCGGGGTCCACGCTCATTGCTATTGCGTGTATGGCGGGGGAGACATCCGCCATCTTTCCGGCTATTTCCTTCAGGATCTCCGATTCTGACTGGTCAAGGAGGTTGCGGAGGTCGGTGACCGCTTCCAGAGAACGGCATAATGCCACGGTGTCGCGCGGCCCGATGCGCTGCTGACCCAATTTGGAGATAAGTCGTTCCAGATCGCCGACACGTTTCAGAATGTCGGTGGAACGGTCCCGCAGAAGAATGTCGCGGAAAAAGTATTCCACAACGTCAAGGCGCCGGTTTATTTCAGCAATGTCGGTTATCGGGAACAACACCCATGAACGCAATTTGCGGGCTCCCATAGGCGTCTGCGTGTGGTCCAGTACCTGCAGGAGCGACATTCCTTCCGGCGTGAGAGGATTGACCAGTTCCAGATTGCGTATAGTGAATCTGTCCAGGGTCACGAACCGTTCGTTTCCGAGCCTGCGCAGCGACGTGATGTGCCCGATGCTGGTATGCCCTGTGATGTCAAGATAATGCAGGATACTTCCGGCGGCTATCACCGCGTCAGGAAGATTGTCCACGCCGAATCCCTTGAGAGTGGCCGTGCCGAAATGACGTTGCAGCCGTTCGGTCGCGGCGTCGTGGGTATAGACCCAGTCGTCCATTTCGTACGTGCTGCAACGGTGCGCGAAGGACTGCTCGCATTCCGAACGTGTGCCGCGCATGCGCAGCAGTTCCTTGGGCATGAGAGTGGAGAGAAGTTTGTCGATCTGTGAGCGCTCCCCCTGTTCGCAAACGAACTCGCCTGTGGTGATGTCCAGAAACGCCACTCCTACCGATGTCTTGTTGAAATGCACCGCGGCAAGGAAATTGTTCTCGCGGTTTTCCAGAGATCCCTCGGCCATGTTGACGCCTGGCGTTACAAGTTCTATGATGCCGCGTTTCACAAGTTTCTTGGTGAGCTTGGGATCCTCCAGCTGCTCGCATATGGCCACTCGCTTGCCGGCGCGTATGAGTTTGGGAAGATATGTGTCGAGGGCGTGGTGGGGGAATCCGGCCAGCTCCACATAGGCCGCGGAACCGTTGGCGCGGCGCGTAAGGGTGATGCCCAGAATCTCCGAGGCCGTTATGGCGTCCTCTGAGAAAGTCTCGTAAAAATCGCCCACACGGAAAAGAAGCACGGCGTCTGGATGCTTCTTTTTCATCTCGAAATATTGTTTCATCAACGGTGTCTCCACCGGTTTTTTTATCTTTTCAGCCATTTGAGTTCAATGAGGGAATATGTCAAGCATCCATACGGCCATTCCTACGTATATCATCAGACCGACCACGTCATTCGTGATCTGGATGAACGGCCCTGTGGCCAAAGCCGGGTTGATTTTCATTTTTTCCAGCGTAAGCGGCACAAGGGCTCCGAAAACAGTGGAGAACACCACGATGCAGAACAAAGAGAGCCCCACCGCGAAAGTCAGGGCGTAATTCCCCGGTTCCGTCAACAAAGTGTAGATAAAGACAGCCACGGAGATCACCACTCCGTTCAGAAGGGATATCTTGAGCTCTTTGCATAACTGATTCCAGAATTCCTTCAGTTCGAGACGTCCGTTCGCCAAACCCTGGACCACTATTGCGGACGCCTGTACGCCGACATTTCCGCCGGTTCCGCCGATCAGAGGAATAAAGTAAGCCAATGCGGTCACGGCGGCGAGCTGCGCTTCGAAACCGCTAAGAATAAGCGAGCTCAGCAGTCCTCCCGCGATTCCGATGAGCAGCCAGGGCAACCTGGCCTTTGTCTGCGCCAGAATGGAGTCGTCGGCGTCCACGTCCGAGGAGATACCTGAAGCCAGCTGGTAGTCGCGTTCCTGCAGCTCGCGCACCTGGTCCATAACGTCGTCCACGGTGATCTGTCCCATGAGTCGTCCGATGCTGTCCACTACCGGCATCGCCACAAGGTCATACTTCTCGAAGTCGATGGCTACCTCGTCGATCGGCATGTCCACCTTGACCGATATCGGATTCTCTTCCATCACATGCTTGATCTTGGAAACCGACGGGTCGGTGATCATCTTCTTCAGAGGAAGCACACCTTTCAGCCTGTTGTCATCGTCCACTACGTATACATAGTAGATATCGTCCAGATCCTCCGCCTGATGTCGCATCTCTTTCAGACAGTCGGGCATCGACAGATTCTCGTTCACCTTTATAAGCTCGGTACCCATCAGACCGCCGGCGGTATCCTCGTCATACTGAAGAAGATCGACGATATCACCCGCCTGTTCTACATCCTCAATATTCTGGATTACCTCTTCACGGTCCTCCTCATCGAGTTCCTGAATAAGGTCCACGGCATCGTCGGTGTCAAGCAAATCTATGAAATGACCGATTTGTTCCGGATCCATACCTTCGAGAAGTTTCTTTCGATCCTCCTCGTCAAGCTCCATGAGGACATCAGCCTT
>USIY01000226.1 GCA_900554845.1 uncultured Bacteroidales bacterium
GTGCAGAGCCAGTAGTTCGAGTCGAACACCGGCGACGGAGCCTCGTGCAGGGTGATTCCCTTTACGTCGGCGAGCAGCTCCTTGTAGAGAGCCTGCACATGGCGGTGATGGGCTATGTGCTCCTCCAGCACCGTCATCTGGCCGCGGCCGATGCCAGCGCAGATGTTGCTCATGCGGTAGTTGTAGCCGATGGACTCATGCTGATAGTAGGGATAGCTTTCGCGCGCCTGCGTGGCATACCACATTATCTTGTTCTTCGCCTCGTCGTCGGCGCAGATCAGCGCGCCGCCTCCGGAGGTCGTGATCATCTTGTTTCCGTTGAACGACAGGACGCCGAAGCGACCGAACGTTCCGAGCACCCGGCCATTGAAGCAGCTGCCGAAGCCCTCGGCGGCGTCCTCGATCACGGGGATGCCGTAGCGGTCGGCGATCTCCATGATGCGGTCGATCTCGTAGGGCATTCCGTAGAGCGCCACCGGAACGATGGCCTTCGGCTTCTTTCCGGTCTTGGCGACGCGGTCCTTGATGGCCTCCTCCAGAAGGGCGGGGTCCATGTTCCATGTGCGCGGCTCCGAGTCCACGAAGACCGGTGTCGCACCAAGGTAAGTTACCGGATGGCTCGATGCGCAGAAGGTGAAGCTCTGCACCAGCACCTCGTCGCCCGGGCCCACGCCGCAGGCCAGCAGCGCTAAGTGAACAGCCGCCGTGCCGGCCGAGAGAGCCACAACACGCTTGGATAATTTTGAATTTTGAATGTTGGATTTTGAATGGAGGTCCCACTCCTCATTATTTGAATATTGAATGTTGGATTTTGAATGGGGGGTGGGCTCATCGTCTTGAGCCTTGCATTCGGAATTCTGAATCGGAGAAATTTGGTTAACAAAATTCTCCAGGTCCTTCTCGAAGCCGTTCACGTTCGGCCCCAAGGGCACCACCCAGTTGTCGGCGAAAGCCTCCTTTATATAGTCCATTTCCTTGCCCGACATATGCGCCAGGCATAACAAAATACGTTCAGTCATATGTTATATTATTTCGTTTCCATATTTCATTCCGCGACCGAGAACGGTGCAGAATATCATCTGAATGTCCTTGACAAAAGAATAATTATGTAGATAATAAAGATTGATTCGTACTTTGTCAGGGAATATCACTTCGTCATTATACTTCTGCGGATCCGGTTGCAAGGCCAACAGATCTTCCTCGTTGCGATATTTCAGAGACGCCGGTCCGGTGATTCCCGGTCTTAAGCGCAGCACCTCGCGGTTCTCTCCCTTCAACTGATCGGCATATCCCGGAACGTCGGGACGAGGGCCGACAAAACTCATGTCTCCGACTAAAACATTCCACAATTCCGGCAGTTCATCCAGCTTATAGTGTCGCAATTTGGCGCCGAGGGGAGTGATGCGGCTTTCACCGGCCACTGACACCGACGAGCCGCCATGTCCCACGGTCATTGATCTGAATTTGTACATTGTGAATAACTTTCCGTTACGGCCCACACGTTTCTGTTTAAATATTACAGGGCCTCCGGGCATTTTAATCCGGATAAGAATAGCGACCACAAGCAATACAGGCCATAAAAAAAGAAGGCCGATGAAAGCCATCGTCCTGTCGAACAACCATTTCATAAAAAGTCATAATTCACCCATACGAATGTATGGATTAAAGTATAGATTAAGAAAGAGTTTGGTCAAAAATGGAGAGGAGACTTCCAAGTCTCCTGTTTGGTGGAGGGGAGACCTCCGAGTCTCCTGTTTTATGGAAAGGCGGTTCTCAAAACCGCCGGCAATATGTCGGCGGACAGCGCCGTATTTTTCACCCGCGCAGAGCCGCTGAGACCGCAGAGGTTACGCAGAGATATTTGTTGGCCTGACGGCCAAGAGCCATCCGGTGTCAATTGAAGAGAACAGAGAGAAGTTATGCCATGTTATGGAAAGGCGGTTTCCCAACCGCCGGCTAAAAATTGGCCGTAAGGCCAACTCAAAACCCACCACATTCTGCGAGCGGTTTTCAACCGCTTTTTGGCCGCCGGTTGAAAACCGCCTTTCCATGAACCCCGCTCCGTTCTGACCTTATGTCCTTATATTATATTCTTCTGTTAAAAAAACATTGGAGACTCGGATGTCTACTCTCCATCAGGCTATTACCCAGCCGTCGATGTTGCGCGTCTCCGGCGAGATGTTCACGCCGACCTTAACGATTTCCTTAGGATTCAGAGAGTTCTCGTAGCGCAGGGCGTATCTCTTGTCTTCTATCTGCTGCAGCGCCTTTTCCGGTGTAGATCCGTACTTGAATTCAATGATATATATTTTATCGGGACTCTCCAGCACCATGTCGATACGGCCGTCCGAAGTACGGCGCTCCACTTCGGCATTTATGCCCACAATAGAGCAGATTATCAGGATGTCCTTCTGCCACTGCGGCTCAGTGTTGGTGCCGGTCATATATGGAATTCCTGCAAGGAAAGACTGTAGCTCATGCAGAAATCCGTCTATGTCGTCCTCATCTATGAAATCCAGAAGAGAATTCACAAAACTATTCGTTTCTCTCTCGTCCCATTTCTTGACGGCCTTGAGCAAATCGGTTGAAAAACCCTTGCGGACCTCCATGTTTGGATACCCCAGGGTGAAGCTGTCCCGGCGCCGGTCGTAAGTCTTTATGGTAAGATATCCGGTGTAAAAGCAGGTGAGGGCCAGATCGTCTCCGAGGACATTTCCGGTCATCAGCGTCGATGCGGAGACCGTGGTTCCTTCCAGATCCGGTTTGCCCCAGTCATTTTTCAGAAAACTGTTTATCAGGCGTGTCGGGGTTCCCGACTGGAACCAATAGTCGCCGAGATACCGGTCGTACATGGCGTTGACAAGACTGAAAGGGTTGTATATGTCTGTCAGGTCGCGGGAAAAGTGATAACCGTCGTATTTGTCCTTCAGCAGCTGCAGGGCATCGTCATATGTGACGCCCATGTCCCGTCCCAATTCATCGATGCCTTCTTTGAAATACATGGCGAGTTCCTCGGTTGTGATTCCGCAGATGGCCGAGTATCTCGGGTCGAGCGAGATGTCCTTTATGTTGTTCAGGCCGCTGAAGATGTTGATCTGTCCCAGTTTGCCGACTCCTGTCAGGAAGACGAACTTCAGGCAGTCCGAGTTTGCTTTCATGACTCTATAGAAGTCATGAAGACTCTTTCGGTTGCCGGCCATGAGCTCCGGATTGCCGGCTACGTCCACCACTGGGCTGTCGTACTCGTCGATCAGAACCACCACCTGCTTTCCCGTCTTCTCGCGAATGTCGCTGATCAGCTTGCCGAAGCGTCCGTCGGGGGTGTCGAGAGGATTTGGCTCACCGTATTCCCTTTCCCATATGTCGAGATGGTCGCCCAGTACTTTCGGCAGGTCTTCGGAAGTGTTGTAACCTCTTCGTGTGAAGTCCAGATGCAGGACAGGATATTCGGTCCATTCCTCCGGCTCCAGGCGGTCGATGGCCAGACCGCGGAAAAGCTCGCGTCTTCCGCGGAAATAGTTCTCCATCGTGGAGATCAGCAGGCTCTTGCCGAACCTGCGCGGCCGGCTCAGAAAGAAGAATTTGCCAGACTCCTTCATCTGATGGATATACTGCGTCTTGTCAACGTAGAGATACCCGCCATTTCTTATTTCCCTGAAACTTGACTCGCTAACCGGATATTTTACCATCTTTTGCATCAATTTGGATTCAATCTACAAATATAACGCATTTTCGCTGAAACTGCAAAACTTAAGTGCTGCCGGCTTTTGGTGGAGGGGAGACCTCTGAGTCTCCTGTTTGTACCGTGATATAGAAAGGCGGTTCTCCAAACCGCCGGCTATCCGTCGGCGCGATGCGCCGTATTTATCGTCCGCGCAGAGCCGCAGAGACCGCAGAGGTTGCGCAGAGACATTTATTGGCCTGATAGGCAAGGGCCATCCGGTGTTATGTAGAGATACCAGAGAGAGCAGAGAAACCGCCTTTCCATAACACGCGCTCCGTCCAGCCTTTTGTCGTTCTGTGCTTCTGTCAAGGACACAAGAACTCTTACTTTATTTTTTTGACAGAGGAACAGGCAATAGTTCGTTAAAAATTGAATATAGGCTAAGCGGCATCTGTCGCCAAGCCAA
>USIY01000227.1 GCA_900554845.1 uncultured Bacteroidales bacterium
ACTTGGCTCCTCGGAGCCGTTAACAAACTCTCAAAAAATAACCGAAGTATTGATGGTATAGTATATTGTGAATTCAATGAACAAAAATGCATGACTCATTTGTTTGAGTGAGGACAAAAGACTATTTTAGCGGATACGATGGAGGATATAAGCAAGGAAATAGAGACAGAGGTTCATCCCTGGGAGGCGTGGGTGCCGGACAATGCCAGGGTACTGGTGATGGGAACGTTTCCGCCACAGCCGAAGCGATGGTCAATGGATTTCTATTATCCTAACAGAACCAATGACTTTTGGTACATGATGGGACTGATATTTTTCGGGGAGCGTACGGCTCTGTTGCATCCCGGCACCAAGGACTTTGATCTGGACCGTATCAAGGCTCTCCTGAATGAGAAAGGCATCGCGTTGAACGATACCGGCCACCGTATCCGGCGTCTTGCCGGCAACGCCTCCGACAAATTCCTTGAGATAGTGGAGCCGGTGGATCTGAAAGCCCTTGTGCGAAGGATGCCCGGGCTGAGAGCCATTGCCACCACCGGAGAGAAAGCCGCCGGTGTAATCGCCTCCATCACAGGAACGGAAGCTCCACGTATGGGTCATTCAGTTACTGTCGACTCACTATCCTTAGGTAATATGGTTCATCCGACGCCATTGCAGATCTGGCGAATGCCATCCACAAGCCGCGCTTACCCGCTGCCACTTGAGAAGAAAGCGGAATATTACCGGACACTGTTTCAATCGGCCGGAATATTATGAAGGCTAAGTGTTTTACTGCATGGAAAGTAATTAATACAATATGATTATGGAATATCTAATTTACTTTTTGAAAAGTGTGGCTATGGCCATAGCCGTGGGAGTGGTTCTATATATCATATTGAAACTGATCTTCATGGCTTATATCCGAATATATCGTCATTATAAACGCAAATAATAATACACGCAAATAATAATACACTATGTGGATAATAATACACTATATGGAACACTGTATTCGCAATATTCGTAACGTTGGTTCAGACCCTTATTATCTTGGCATATGTTTACAAAGCCTTTGCCTATCTTAGTAAAGAGACAGGCTGGCATAATCCTCTGGCAAAATAACAGACTTTTATTTCAATAAAAAGTTAGTCGGTGGATGGCGGTTCGGAATTTTTTGTTACCTTTGAACAATTAAAACATAATGACAACCATGGAAATAATAATTACCGAAGAAAACGGAACCTTAATCGCCGATTTTAAAGGACGTCTCGACACCCTTGCGGCATCAGAATGCGACCCGAAGCTTGCACCCGTGCGCCAGAACGCCGACAAGAATATCGTGCTGGAATGCGGTGAGCTGGAATACATCAGCAGTTCCGGATTGCGTATATTCCTGAGCATCCTCAAGGACGTCAAGGCCAAGGGGGGCACACTGACCCTTCAGCATGTGAACAACGAAATTCGGAATATCTTTACAATCACCGGCTTTCATAAACTGTTTACAATCAAAGATTAACAGCCGGATATGTCTCTGGCCAACAAACTAAGCGTCTATATTATCCTGCTTACCATAGCGATATTCTGCGCCATCGGTGCAGTGTTTCTGCGTTATGGGGAACAGCGGGAGGAACGCTTGATGTCGCTTTACGCCACGCTGATGGTCGACAATTCAGTGGAGAAACTTGACGCGGATTTTTCCCGTGTCGAGAACCATCTGGCTGACGGCGCGCCTGTGGTGTTGAAAATAATGGAACATTCCTTCGACCTCAATACGTTCGTCGAAAGACTTGTTCACTCCGACTCCCTGATAATGGGAGGTTGCATTGCGTTGCGCCCCGGATTGCTTTCCACGGAACGCGATTCGCTAAAGATGATCTACGTTTACCGTGATCGTTCCGGTGAGTGGAAAAACAAACAACTCGGCGACAGTGCGTACAACTACACGCTCATGGACTGGTACAAGGATGCCGTCAACGCAGACAGAGCAGTCTGGTCCGCTCCCTACATGGACGCCGGAGGCGGTGACCAGACAATGGTGACATGTTCTTATCCTCTAAGTGACGCCGACGGTAAATTTTTAGGGGTTCTTACAGCCGACATCTCTCTCTCTGCTCTTGCGGCTGAAACAGAACGTGTGCGTCCCATCAACGACAGCTACTCCTTTATACTCGACGACAAAGGCGTTTATGTGTCGCATCCCGACCAGAAACTTGTACTGGCCAAGAGCGTGTTCGATTATTCGAAAGAACTCGGTTGTGAGCATCTTGCCGAGATCGGCAAAGATATGATCGAGGGGCACGAAGGCACACGCCATGTCGATATAGGAGGTCAGGACGTACTGGTGGTCTATCAACCGGTTCCAGGCACCGGTTGGTCAATCTGTTGCGTATGTCCGTACGAGTCAGTCATGTCGCGTCTTGACCTGGTGACCGCCAAGGCTTTGGTGCTCCTCGTCCTTGGTCTGGTGATACTGGCGATATTGATCCGCCTCGTGATCCTTTACTCCATGAAACCGTTGGTACGGCTCACAAAGGCAGCCTCCGAGATTTCTGAAGGAGATCTAAACGTGAATCTTCCCGAGATGAAACCCTCCGACGACATCGGACGGCTTAACAACGCTTTCGCCGAGATGCAGTCCTCATTGCGTCTGCAGATGCAACGCCTTGTGGAGACCACAAAGGCCAAGGAGCACATCGAAAGCGAGCTGCTGATAGCCCGCAACATCCAGATGAGCCTTGTGCCCCATACTTTCTCCCCCTTCCCGCAGTGCGAAAACCTGGAGCTTTTCGCAATGATACGTCCCGCCAAAGAAGTGGGAGGAGATCTTTATGATTTCTTTATACGGAATTCAAAGTTATTCTTTGTCCTTGGAGATGTGTCAGGCAAAGGTGTGCCCGCTTCGTTGTTTATGGCCGTGACACGCACGCTGTTCCGCAACATGGCCGATCATTTCGACTCCCCGGCAGAGATAACCACCAGATTGAACGACACCGTCATGAAGGACAACGATACATGTATGTTCGTGACGATGCTGATTGGAGTGCTGGATCTGGACACAGGTCTATTGACATTCTGCAACGCCGGCCACAATCCACCCGTGATTGTAGATTCGAACGGCGCGAAACTTCTTGATGTGGAGGAAAATATCCCTGTCGGTGTGATCGACGGGTTCGATTATCAGGAAGAGAGACTGATTCTTTCTCCGGACATGACTTTCTTCCTCTATACCGACGGCCTGACCGAGGCCGAGAACGCATCCAAGGAACTTTATGGAGAGGAACGTATGCTGGCAGTGTTGTCGGAAAATCGGGACGAGACTCCTCGTGAGACAATAGAACGTGTGGAAACATCCGTGAAAGACTTTGTAGGCGCTACGGATCAGAGCGACGACCTGACGATGCTCAGCCTTCGGCTCAACCATGGCGACCGCCAGGAAGAGAAATGGAAATTTGCCAATAATCTATCAATTGTAGAAAAACTTCCCGCACTTACGGAAATTATTTCCGATCGATATGGACTTGACACCGCAACAGGCCGACGGATCAACCTCGTTTTGGAGGAGGCGTTGGTAAACGTGGTGAATTATGCATATCCTCAGGGAGAAGCCGGCGAAATCGAGCTCGCGGTTAACTATGACCGGGACTCGGCAAATCTGACATTTGAAATCTCCGACCATGGAGTGCCTTTCGATCCCACTGAGGCTGCAGCTCCGGATCTGGAAGCTTCTGTGGAGGACCGCCCTATCGGGGGCCTCGGCATCTTCATGGTTCGTACGCTTTCCGACGGAGTGGAATACCGGCGTTCAGGTGACAGAAATATATTGAAAATAACCTTAACAATAGCAAAACCCGCTAAATTATGAAACGGGATTCTTATCTTGTAGCCAGGGCGTTCAGAAGCTTTCTGTTCGCCTCGGTCATGACAGTCGCCGCCTCGCAGATGGGAGCCTTCATCGACGGACTGATGGTGACGTGGTTCATCAGCGACACCGCGATGAGTGCCATCAACATAGCCATGCCGGTGCTGCAGCTCTACTTCTCCCTGTGCCTGCTTCTGGGCGTAGGAGGAACATTGCTGGCAGGCAAAGCCATCGGTGCGCACGACCGTCCCC
>USIY01000228.1 GCA_900554845.1 uncultured Bacteroidales bacterium
CCATGTCGTTTTTTATGCCCTTATCTCATCAATCATATACTTGCGAAACTTAAATTATATAAATACAAGATCGATGAGATATGAAACTCATAACTTTCGTAATGCTGGCAATATGCGTTGTTATAACCGGTGTATATGCCCTCTATAATTTTATATTGGTTCCTATTCTGTTTTATGGATGCGCAACCGGGGCATTTCTCATCACTATAAAGAGAAAACAGATAAAGCTTAACTGTGTAGAATTTCTGAATAAATACAGTTGGTCTTATTTTGCTGTATCGGTTTTACTTATCTTTTTCGCGGCAGTCAATTCCATCGGGTATCATAATAGATCAAAAGAATATCGTCGATGCTTTGAAGCAGGAATAAATGATACTGTAGTCAGCTTAGACTATTGGGGAAAGACTGGTAATAAGGTAAATCTGACAAATGGAGAATCATTTGGTATTTTTATCGGCCCGCTTACCGAAGTTATTGAATTGGGAAACGTAGTAAAGAAAAGGAAGAATATTGTAACTTTACAAAAGAAAGCCCATAACGATACAATAGTTTTCGTGGATTCGCATGAATATAAGTGGACTTTTGTTATCGCTGACCCATCATTAAAAACTATCTTTGAAAAGCAATAAGTATCATTCAAATAATAATGCGAATAAAACCTCCCGATGCTCAAGCATCAGGATTCCGGATAGCAAAGAAATTGTCCTATTACAATGGCAGTAAAGAAAAAGCTATATCGCCGGGAAGTCCGGTTCAAGCAGATTCCTGATAGTGTCAAGTGGTACATATAATATAAATATTTTGGGAGAAATTGTGCGATTGGGACATTTGTCACAGCTAAAGTCATAAATGCTTGGTAACTTTGTGGCATAAAACGGTCTGAAAGATATGGAGAATAAGATAGAAAACTTCTTCTTTGCCGGAAACGCGGTGAGCGGTGAACCCGATTACGGGCTTGCCGAGACTTTCGTGCGAACCGCCGAGGCATTTGCCAACGCCACTTATCAGAGCGTCTATATAATCGACTACTTCCGCAAGAATTTCCTGTATGTCTCGCCAAATCCGCTGTTCCTTTGCGGAATGTCGGCGGAGGAGGTAAAGGAACTCGGTTATCAATTCTACCTTGATCATGTGCCTGCCGATGAGGTCAAGATGTTGCTGGAGATAAACCAGGCCGGATTCTCTTTCATCAACAAGGTTCCTTCCGCCGAGAGAAAGAAATACACCATCTCATACGATTTTCATATCATCAATGGACATGACAAGGTTCTTATAAATCACAAGCTCACTGGATTCGCATATCAGCCTGACGGAAGCGTATGGCTTGCACTTGCGGTAGTGTCGCTATCCACCCACTCCAATGCCGGACAAATCACAATGCACTGCCGCGGCAAGAGGGAATACTGGGAATATGACCTGCAATCACATAAATGGGGAATATACGATACCCCTGTATTGAATGAAACAGAGAAGGAAATTCTGACCCTTTCAATACAAGGACTGACAATCAATGCCATTGCCGAGCGTGCCCACCTCGCCGTTGACCCCGTAAAATCCGCCCGTCGTCGGCTGTTTGAGAAATTGGGGGTAAACAACATCTCGGAGGCAATTTCTTACACGACTAATTACAAGCTGCTTTAATTGACATCGTTGGCAATGGTCGAGAGGTAGAATTTCGGATAACTCTTGACTTTGTCCCCGGCTGTCATTGCGACAAGTAAATGTGCAACCATCGCGGTCATGGTGTATTCTCCGATGGAATTATTCCAACATTATTATAATGTGTAACAACAGCCCTGCAATCCTCTTTATCGGTGCAGGTGCATATTGCGACATCGAATACAGGCAAGTTTGTGCAGTCATGCACAGATACAATGTCAACAAAGCCAAGTCTTCTGATGGCTTTTGCTATATGCACAACTGCCATACAATCGACAATGGCAACCTTAGTGCCGGTAATGCTCTGTTTCAAAACGGTTGATAGACCTCCGGATGTTTTCATGTTCATAATTGTTTGAGGCAAAATTACCCTATTGACATCGAATTTCTTGCACACTTTTGTGTGCACATGATTCTTGGAACTCAAGGATAATTGAAAATGCACACTTTTGTGTGTAGCCTAATAAGTGACTATCCAATAACTTTGTACTAAGAAACGAGCCGGCAGTCCAATCACATCAATTATTTTAATTGTCAGCGGTTACGTTTTACGCCGTTATTCGTATCTAAAATGTAAGCAATGAAAACAGACAATCTGACATCCTCATTCTTGGCACTTCGTGACAAGCTTCACAGAAGCGCTCTGGGATTCCTCAAAAACGACGAGGATGCCAGAGATGCCTTACAGGACACATTCTTCAATCTTTGGAGAGACGGAGGTGCCGAAACGGAAACCGAGGCGCGCAACAAGCTGTTCGCCGTACTTAGGAATATCTGTATCGACAGACTCCGCAAGCCTAAGACTTGTCCGCTGGACGAAACCGATACGGACAGTTTGGAAGTCAAGGCCTTCTCTTTCGAGGACATGGATAAGTATGAATTCTTGCTTACAACCGGACTCACGGATATTCAGAGGCATATATACTCCCTCATCACACATGACGGTATGGAGTACGATGCAATCGCGGAAACCCTCGGCATGTCGGTCGAAGCCGTGAGAATGAACATGAGCCGGGCAAGAAAAAAGATACGTGACAATTACAAACAACTCGACAGATGAAAGAGCATGACGTTAAACTGACATTGCAGGAAACCGAGCAACTCTGCCGTATGTATATGGACTGCCGACTGACGGTTCTCGAAGAAACCGAACTGCAATATGTGCTTGGGAAAATGCCGTATTCGTCGCCTTGCATAGACGAGGTGCGGATGCTGATGGGAGTTTCAATACAACAAAAAGATATAAATACATCCGAAAAGTCTTACAGGTTTTTGAGAAACAAGACAGTAATAAGTATCGCCGCTTCATTTGTCATTTTATTCGCCATAGGATTTTATCTGCAATACAGACGGACTAATGTTTCTGGCTCTTCTCCTTCGATTAGCGATGATCCTGTTTATATTGCCGCATTCACTCATGGTAAACGATTGAATGGGAATGAAGCTGCGAAAGCAACGGATATAGCCATGGCAAAAGCTGATTCACTTATGAGATACGCTTCTATTGCCGAACGCGACTATATGATGAAAGCCAACGACATAATTTCCATAACCATAGATAATTAATCCTTTCATTATGAAAAAATATATTTTGATTATTATAATGTCATTTGTATCGTTAGCTGCTTCCGCAAAAGCACCTAACTTACATGTCGAGCAGATGTTCAACGGCTCTTATAATACAAATCCGAGTGTTTCCCTACACATTTCTAAAAGCCCGGAAAAATATTTCAGAGGATGCACAATCACTAATAATAAAAACTTACTCAACAAAATCGCCCGGCTGTTTGAGAAAGATCTGCCCGGAGCAGCACGTTCGCAAGATTTAATATCCAATGGCACCAGATTCCGTTCCATGATAATCATGAACAATGGTGAGGAGATTTATGTCGGTCTCAGTTATCATGCAAATAATGGCTGCTATCTCTTTATAAGTGGGCCATTGAAAGCATTCAAGTAACTTCAATTCATTCAAATATGAACATTTTTCGTATGCTGCTCTTAGGAGCGGCGGCACTCCCTATGTGCCTTTACGCACAGGAAATTAACGATTCCGTTGCCTCCTCATGGGAAAAAGAACTCGAACTCAACGAGGTTGTGGTTGTGGCTAAACGTCCGGTTATAAAACAGCAGGATGGAAAGCTCATATATCTTGTGAAGAACGATCCTTATGCCAAAGGTCTTGACGGTATTACCATTCTTGATCGAATACCTCGCATCTCCGTTAATAACGGAACGGTATCAGTCGCCGGTAAAGGTACTGTACGTTATATAATTGACGGAATATTGATGGAACTGGACGCTTCAGCAATGGCGATGCGTCTACATAGGGAAATTCAGTTAAAGGCCCGCTTTCACAATCCGAAAATGGATTGTGATTG